>NZ_JBQHUL010000001.1:0-256454 GCF_052065235.1 Blautia sp. HCP28S3_G10
TTGTCGTGCCATAAAATCCATAATTATTCACATATTTTCAAGGTACATACTTTTGCTAACTAAAATTCAATTTTTCTAAAAAACTACTTGATTTTTATATAGTTAGCTCCAAAAGTAAATATACGGTATGATTATAAGTGCAAAACAGACCTTTGTAAAGGAAAACACCTGAATTTTTGCACAGAATCGGCAACATTGATTGACATTAAATTGTCATTTCGTTATAATTAACAGGGAAAACATAAGGAGGGACAACGGTGGAAGCAAAACAGATATCAAAAGCTGTAATTAAGAGACTGCCGCGTTATTATCGTTACCTTGGTGAACTTCTGGAAGATAATGTAGAACGTATTTCTTCCAATGATCTTAGTAAGAAAATGCGTGTAACAGCTTCTCAGATCCGTCAGGATTTAAATAATTTCGGGGGATTTGGTCAGCAGGGTTACGGATATAATGTGAAATATTTATATACGGAAATTGGAAAGATCCTTGGACTGGACACAGTTCATCCAATGATCATTGTCGGTGCCGGTAACCTGGGTCAGGCACTTGCAAACTATGTAGACTTTGAGAAAAGAGGTTTCAAACTGAAAGGTATCTTTGATATTAATCCGGTTCTTGAGGGAATTGCAGTTCGCGGAATCGAGATACAGATGATCAGTGAACTTCCTTTCTTTCTGAAAGAAAACAATATTGAGATTGCGATTCTTACACTGCCAAAAAACAAGGCGGGGGATATGGCAGATATCCTGATCGAAAACGGAATCAGGGCAATCTGGAATTTTGCGCATATTGATCTGGATACTCCGCCAGATGTGATCGTTGAGAATGTACATCTTTCTGAGAGCCTTATGACACTGTCATACAATCTCAGCCAGTATCGCCAGGAACATGATGACAAGCAGCAATCATAAAGTGATGACAGGACAGGCTGTTACCCGGCTCTTCAATAAAGAAGAGGCTGCGTAACAGCTGTTTTTGCTTTGTGGAAAATATATTCTAAATGCCGGGAGGTGGCATATGAAATCAATTGTTACATGCAGACAGATGAAAGCACTGGATGGAAATACGATCGTTAACAAAGGGATTCCGTCACTGGTCCTTATGGAGAGGGCAGCACTGAAAACCGTGGACGAAATGGAGGCACATTTCAGAACGACTGCCGGAAAACAGAAGATACTCTGCGTCTGTGGAAGCGGAAATAACGGAGGTGACGGGATTGCCATTGCAAGAATTCTGTTTCTGCATGGATATGATGCAGAGATACAGATGGCGGGAAATCCGGAACATATGACAGAAGAAACTGTCCGGCAGCTGAGAATTGCAGAGAATTATCATGTACCTGTTGTGAATAACCCGGATCCGGGAGAATATACTACTATAGTAGATGCCATTTTCGGAATCGGGCTGACCCGTCAGGTAGAAGGTCGATACAGAGAACTGATCAGCAGAATAAACAAAGCAAAAGCGTGGAAGGTTGCTGTTGATATTCCTTCAGGAGTAGATGGAGATACAGGAAAAGAATGGGGCATTGCTTTCCATGCGGATCTTACTGTGACTTTTGCTTTCTGCAAAGCAGGACTTCTTCTTTATCCCGGCAGACTGCTGGCAGGACGTGTTGTGACTGCTGATATTGGCATTTACAAAGATGACATAACGGAAACATCAGACAGAAAGCTCTGGCAGGCGGAAACGTCAGATCTTGCATTCCTGGCAGACAGAAAACCGGATGGAAATAAGGGCACATTCGGAAAAGTTCTTGCAGTGTCGGGAAGCACAGGAATGTGTGGCGCAGCTTATCTTTGTTCTGAGGGTGCTTTTGCATCGGGGGCGGGGATGGTAAAGATCCGTACAGCAGAAGCAAACAGAATCCCTCTTCAGACGCTTCTTCCTGAAGCGATGATCTCAGAAAATACAGATGATGAAATTTCCATGAAGAAAGATTATGACTGGTGTGATGTACTTATCATCGGACCTGGAATCGGTATGGAAAAAGAAACTGTCGCAAAGATCAGCTGGTTTCTTCAGAAAGCATATCAGGACAGCAAGCGTGTGGTTCTTGATGCAGACGGGCTGAATCTTCTTTCGAAGAATCCTGATATGTGGAAACATATCGGGAAAAACGTGATTCTGACACCGCATATGGGCGAGATGGCACGTCTTACGGGAAAAACAATTGAGGAACTGAAATCAGATGCTGTAAAAGCGGCTGCGGAACTTGCAGTGGAGAAACAATGTGTCTGTGTACTGAAAGATGCCTGTACGGTGACTTCCGGACCTTCCGGGGAAGCATGGATTAATATTTCGGGAAATCCGGGAATGGCTACAGCAGGAAGCGGAGATACACTTTCGGGTATTCTTGCAGGTGTTATGTGCAGGAAAAGAACAGAAACAGAGGCTGACCTGGCGGAGATGGCAGCAGCAGGAGTATACCTTCATGGGCTTGCAGGTGACAGAGCGGCAGAAAAAAACGGAATGTGCGGCATGAAAGCAGGAGATATTTTTAAGAATGTTTCAGGGATACTAAGAGGAGAAAAAAATGAAAAAATTTGACAGAGTCAGGGCAGTGGTATCACTGGATGCAATTGCTCACAATTTTGAAGAAATGAAGAAAAATATCACAGATGGCACAAAGATTGTTGCTGTGATCAAGGCGGACGGATACGGACATGGAGCAGAAGCTATTGCGCGTCTGGTTGAAAATTATGATTATATCTGGGGATTTGCAACCGCAACTGCTGAAGAGGCACTGCAGCTGAAAAGAGCAGGGATCAAAAAGCCTGTGCTGATTCTGGGACTTGTGTTTGAAGAATATTACAGAGAGCTGATCGATCATGAAGTCCGTATGACAGTCTGTGAGTATGAGACAGCACAGAAGCTTTCAGAAGAGGCTGTGCGTCAGGGGAAAAATGTACATATTCATATTGGTCTTGATACAGGTATGAGCCGTATTGGCTTTGCAGACTCTCCGGAAAGCGTAGAAGAGATCCGTAAGATATCCGAACTGCAGAATGTGGAGATTGAAGGGATGTTCACACATTTTGCCCGTGCAGACGAAACAGATGTGACACCTGCAGTGGACCAGCTGAACCGTTATCTGGCATTTGTGGAGCTTCTTGATAAAGCGGGAATTGAGATACCATTAAAACACTGCTCCAACAGCGCCGGTATCATCCGTATGAAAGAAGCTAATTTAAATATGGTAAGAGCCGGCATTACAATCTATGGAATCTATCCGTCTGCTGATGTGGAAAGAGATATTGTCAGACTGATTCCTGCAATGGAACTGAAAAGCCATGTAACCTATGTAAAAGATCTGGAGCCGGGAGCAGCTGTCAGCTATGGCGGTACTTATGTCGCAGATAAAAAACTTCGTGTGGCTACAATACCGGTCGGTTATGCAGATGGTTATCCGCGGACTCTTTCAGGCAAAGGCTGGGTGCTGATCCATGGAAAGAAAGCACCGATCCTTGGAAGAGTCTGCATGGATCAGTTCATGGTTGATGTTACGGAAATTCCAGATGTAAAAAACGGAGATGAGGTAACTCTGATCGGAAAAGACGGAGATGAGTTTATCAGTATAGAAACCTTTGGTGATATGTCAGGGCGTTTTTCTTATGAATTTGCCTGTGATATCAGCAAACGTGTGCCGAGAGTATATATAAAAGACGGAAAGGACTGGGGAGATCTGACTTTTTTTGAATAGGAAAGGTCGTTAAAACAGATAAAATGCTGCCGGGGCAGTGACAAAAAAACCACGCATGAATACACAGGACAAAAGTGGAAATACTAATTCCAAAATAGAATGCTGCAGGACAGGATCATGTGGCAGAAGAATCGGAGTGTGAATTGTGTGGTAATTAAAAGAGGGGATATATTTTATGCAGATCTGAGACCGGTTGTCGGCAGTGAACAGGGAGGAATACGTCCTGTGCTTATTATTCAGAACGATGTGGGCAATCGGCACAGTCCGACTGTGATCTGCGCTGCGATTACTTCCAAGATGAACAAGGCGAAGCTTCCTACGCATATAGAGATTGATGCGTCTTCATATGGAATAGAAAAAGATTCAGTAATCCTGCTGGAACAGCTTCGTACAATTGATAAAAGAAGACTGAAAGATAAGGTATGTCATCTGGATCAGGCAATGCTTGACCGTGTAAATCATGCTCTTGAAATCAGCCTGGAACTTACTTTTTAGGTTGTTATTCTTGACGAACCACGGACAAAGTGCTATATTTTATCAGTAATTATGCAGATTTGAATCTGAACCTGCAGCAGCATTTCACTGATGAGATATACCGATATGGAGGAATAAGAGATAAGAATGGATGATGGCAGTCGATGGCCCTTTTTAGGGCTTGTTGTGTTGTTTTTGCTGCTTGTGATCAATGGGATTTTTTATGGATTTGCAGCGGCAATCAGGAATCTCAGTGAAAATGAGATTGATAAAGGTGCAGAAGAGGGAGATATCAAGGCAAAACGTCTCAGAGAATTACTTGATGATCCGGTAAGATATGTAAATGCTATACCACTGATCGTTACAGCATCAGGAATTTTTACCGGTGTGTTTCTGATTCCGTGGCTTACCCGGATTTCACACCGTTACATAGATAATTTGCCGGCACTGATCCTGCTTTTTGCATTGAGTGTGATCATTCTTGCGTCTTTTGGAATTCTGACTTTCAGGAGAATCGGTGCATACCGTTCACAGAAATTTGCATATAGATATGTGAATTTTGTGTATCGTATGGTTATGATACTGTATCCGCTGACATTTTTTATTACGTGGATATCCAGGTTGGCTGCCAGTCTGTTTGGTATTGCAACGGGTGACAGGCAGGATGCTGTTACAGAAGAAGAGATTATCTCTATGGTTGATGAAGCGCATGAACAGGGCGTGCTCCAGAAAGATGAAGCGGAAATGATACAGAATATTTTTGCTTTCAGTGATACAGAAGCAGAGTCTGTAATGACTCACAGAGCAGGTATTGTTGCTTTTCAGCTTGATGACCTTCTGAAGAGTGTTGTAAATACCATGCTGGAGCAGGGAAATTCCCGTTATCCTGTATATGGTGAGGATCTGGATGATATCCGGGGTATGATTCATTATAAGGATGCACTGAAATTTATGACGGAAAATTCCTGGGCAAAGTATAAGCCGCTGAAAGAACTGCCGGGACTGATCCGCAAGGCAACGTTTGTTCCGGAGACAAGAAATATCGGAGAACTTTTCCGTAACATGCAGAGCAGACAGGTTCACATGGCAATTGTGGTAGATGAATATGGACAGACTTCAGGTATTGTCACGATGGAAGATATTCTGGAGGAGATTGTGGGTGATATTCTGGATGAATATGATCAGGACGAAACAAGGATCCGTACACAGACAGACAACAGTGTACTGATTGATGCTCTGACTTCACTTGACGATGTGGAAGAAGAACTGGGAATTACTTTTGGTGATGTTCAGATGGAAACACTGAACGGCTATCTGACAGAAATGCTGGGACATATACCGACAGAGGAAGATCTGGGAAAAGAAATTGTTGCAAACGGTTATCGCTTCAAAATCCTTTCACTGGGGAACAGGACTCTTGGAAGGGTGCGTGCCGAAAAAATAAACGATAAAGAAACAGAAGGAGAAAGTGAGAAATGTCAGGACATTCAAAATTTGCAAACATAAAACATAAAAAGGAGAAAAACGACGCCAAAAAAGGCAAGATCTTTACAGTCATCGGACGTGAGATCGTTATGGCTGTCAAAGCAGGCGGCGCAGATCCGAATAACAACAGCAAGCTTCGTGATGTCATTGCCAAGGCGAAAGCAAACAACATGCCGAACGATACAATTGAGCGTGGTATCAAAAAAGCTGCAGGTGCTGACTCAGCAGACAGCTATGAGCGTGCTACTTACGAAGGATATGGCCCGAATGGTGTCGCAATTATCGTAGAGACTCTGACTGACAACAAAAACCGTACAGCCAGCAATGTAAGAAATGCATTTACAAAAGGCTATGGTAGCATTGGAACACAGGGTTGTGTGTCTTTCATGTTTGATCAGAAAGGTCAGATTATTATTGGCAAGGAAGAACTGGAAGATGAAAAAGGCGAGATGGATGCAGATGAACTGATGATGATCGCTCTTGATGCCGGTGCAGAAGACTTCAATGAAGAGGAAGACAGCTACGAGGTACTGACTGCTCCTGATGACTTCAGTGCTGTACGTGAAGCTCTTGAGAAAGAGGGAATCCCGATGCTGGAAGCACAGATCGCCATGGTTCCGCAGACATATGTGGCACTTACAGACGAAAAAGATATCAAGAACATTCAGAGAACACTTGATCTTCTCGATGAAGATGATGATGTTACTGATGTCTGGACAAACTGGGACGAATGATCTGAAAAGAAATCCTGATGAATAGTTTCCGGGATTTTACACAGAATACCTTCATGAATAAAAGCATGGAGGTATTTTTTATGTCCGAAAATAAAAAAGAACAGGAACAGCCACGGCAGGAGGACAGTCTGGAAAAAGAGGAAGCACAAAATAAACAGATCACAGAAATGGGACAGGTGGTCCTTAATAAAAATCTGAGAAAACATAAAGTTGAACTTCTTACGGTGATCGGAGAAGTGGAGGGACATGAATCATCACCTTCACAAAGCAAAACAACAAAATACGAACATGTTCTTCCAAAACTGGCAATGATCGAAGATGATGAGGCAATAGAAGGACTTCTGATCCTTCTGAATACAGTAGGAGGAGATGTAGAAGCAGGACTTGCCATAGCGGAAATGATTGCCTCTTTAAGTGTCCCGACTGTATCGCTGGTACTTGGAGGCGGCCATTCCATCGGTGTGCCTATGGCAGTTTCTGCTGATTATTCTTTTATTGTACCGTCAGCTACAATGGTGATCCATCCGGTTCGCAGCAGTGGTATGTTTATTGGTGTTGCACAGACATATCGCAATATGGAAAAAATCCAGGACCGCATTACGACTTTTGTGTCACAGCATTCACATACTTCCAAGAAGAGACTTGAGGAACTGATGCTTGATACCACACAGCTTGTAAAAGATGTCGGGACAATGCTTGAAGGACCTGAGGCAGTGGCTGAGGGACTGATCGATGAAGTAGGCGGAATAAGAGATGCTCTTGATAAATTGCACCAATTGATAGATGGAAAAGTATAAAAAGTTAACTGCTTTTAACAAAGTTATTGTTAGATAATCTACTTTTTTCTTTGAATGTTCCTCTGTTTGTGATATAATACAAAAGAATGAGTAGTTATGTTTAAATTATCTATACAGGAGGGACAAAACATATGAGTAATACGTGTGGATGTCAGAATAGCGGAAACGCGGATTTCGCTGAACTGGCTCCGGTACTTGAAAAATATGCAAAAGTACCTGGAAGCCTGATTACCATTCTTCAGCAGACACAGGATATCTACGGCTATCTTTCTATGGATGCTATCAATTACATCGCTGAAAGAACCGGAATCATGCCCGCAAAAATCTATGGAGTTGCAACATTCTATGCTCAGTTCCGTTTACAGCCTGTAGGTAAATACCTTATCATGCTCTGCAAAGGTACTGCCTGTCATGTAAATGGATCAGATATGATTGAAGAAGCTGTCTGTGAACATCTTGGAATCAAGGATGGAGAAACAACAGAAGACGGATTGTTTACACTGAATAACGTAGCCTGTCTTGGCTGCTGTTCACTGGCACCGGTTATGATGGTAAAAACAGTAGATGGTGAAGAAACATTTGGAAATCTGACAAAATCATCTGTTAAGAAGATTCTTGATGATTACAAAGCGCAGAACGCATAGGAGGAGGTAGAAATATGAAAGTTGTTGTAGGACAGGGCAGCTGTGGTATTGCTACCGGAGCAAAAAAGACTTCTAATGAGTTCCAGCGTATCATAGATGAAAAAAATCTTACAAATGTAACACTTGACAAAACCGGATGTATTGGTACCTGTTATCTGGAACCTATCGTTGATGTTTATGGCGATGACGGTAAGCTGGAAACAAGATATGTAAAATGTACACCGGATAAAGTCGAAGAGATTGTAAATGAACATCTCATCGGCGGTAAACCAGTAGAAAAATATGCAATTTCTGTTGAAGATGAAGCTTTTCTTTCTCAGCAGCAGAGAATCGTTCTCCGTAACTGCGGACAGATCAACCCTGAGAAGATTGAAGAGTATATTGCTGTAGGTGGATATGAGGCAGCCAAAAAAGTTGTCACAACTATGACACCGGATCAGGTTATCGAAGAGATCAAGATTTCCGGACTCCGTGGACGTGGTGGTGCCGGATTCCCTACATGGTTCAAATGGAATGCGATCAAGTCCAACAAGGGCGCACAGAAATATATGGTCTGTAATGCAGACGAAGGTGACCCGGGTGCATTTATGGACCGTTCCGTACTGGAAGGTGACCCGCATTCCCTTCTTGAAGGTATGACTATCGGTGGATTTGCAGCAGGCGCAACAGAAGGTATTATTTACTGTCGTGCTGAGTATCCGCTTGCTATCGCACGTCTGGAAATCGCTATGGCTCAGGCCAGAGAAAAAGGTTTCCTCGGCAAAAATATTTTCGGATCCGGATTTGATTTTGATATCCGTATCAAAGCAGGTGCAGGTGCATTCGTATGTGGTGAGGAAACTGCTCTTATCGCATCTCTGGAAGGTGAACGTGGTATGCCGCGTCTGAAACCTCCTTTCCCGGCACAGAAGGGTTACTGGAAACTTCCAACCAATATCAATAACGTAGAAACCTACGCAAACGTTGCATGGATCATCAATAACGGCGGACAGGCTTTTGCTGACAGAGGCGCTGAGAAGTCCAAAGGATCCAAGGTATTCGCTCTTGCAGGTAAGATCAAGAAGGGCGGTCTTGTAGAAGTACCTATGGGAATGACTCTTCGTGAAGTTATCTACAATATCGGTGGCGGTATCAAAAATGACAAAGAATTCAAAGCTGTTCAGATGGGTGGACCGTCCGGCGGATGTATCCCGGCACAGCTTATTGATACACCGGTTACATATGAAGATATCAACAAAACAGGTGCTATCGTTGGTTCCGGCGGTATGATCGTTATGGACGAAGATACCTGTATGGTAGATATGGCACGTTTCTTCCTTGACTTCACAAAGAAAGAATCCTGTGGTAAATGTAATTACTGCCGTATCGGTACAAAGAGAATGCTTGAGATTCTTGAAAGAATCACAAAAGGTGAAGGCAAAGACGGAGATATCGAACTTCTGGAAGAACTGGCAGGCAAGATCAAAGATGGTGCTATGTGTGGCCTTGGTCAGACTGCTCCGAACCCGGTTCTTACTACAATTCGCTATTTCCGCAATGAATACGAAGATCATATTTATAATCATAAATGTACCGCAAAATCCTGTAAGGCTCTCATTCATTATGAGATCACAGATGCATGTAAAGGCTGCGGTGCCTGTGCAAGACACTGCCCGGTTGGCGCGATCAGCGGTGAAAAGAAAAAACAGCATAAGATCGATCCTTCTGTATGTATCAAATGTGGTAAGTGTGAAGAATCCTGTAAATTTAATGCAGTAGAGAGAGTTTAATAGGAGGTGTAGACTGTGAATAAATACAGATTAAATATCGATGGAAAAGAAGTCTACGGACTTCCGGGCCAGACGATTCTTGAAGTCTGCAAAGAGAATGATATTTTTATTCCTACTCTTTGCTATGATGAAAGAACAGAAATCTATGGTGCATGTGGTCTGTGTATGGTAGAAATGGAAGGCAATCCGAAGCTCTGGAAAGCATGTGCAACAGAGATTGCTCCGAACATGATCATTCATACAAATACCAAACGTGTACTTGAATCCAGAAAAACAAACCTGGAACTTCTTCTTTCCAACCATAAAGGTGACTGTCGTCCACCGTGTATGCAGGCCTGTCCGGCAGGAACAGACTGCCAGGGTTATGTAGGTCTGATCGCCAACGGACAGTTTGAAGAAGCTATCAAACTGATCAGAGACAATATCCCGCTTCCGGGTGCCATCGGACGTGTATGTCCTCATCCATGTGAGACTGCATGCCGTCGTGGACTGGTTGATGAACCTGTTGCAATCGCAAACCTGAAACGCTTTGCAGCTGATACAGATGAATTTGGTGAAGATCCGTTTGTTCCAGACTGTGAACCGGATACTGGTAAGAACGTAGCTGTTATCGGTGGTGGCCCTTATGGTATTTCCATGGCATACTTCCTTCGTCAGCTGGGACATGATGTTACAATTTATGAGGCAATGCCGAAACTTGGCGGTATGCTCCGCTATGGTATTCCGGAATATCGTCTTCCTAAGGAAACACTGGATGAAGAAATCGCTGTTCTTGAAAAAATGGGCGTAACTATGGTTACAAACACAAAAATTGGCGAGGATATTTCTTTTGACGTTATCCGCAGAGATTATGATGCGGTATGCGTAGGTATCGGTGCATGGGTATCTACCGGTGTTCGCTGCAAGGGTGAAGATGCAGAAGGCGTTATCGGTGGTATCGACTTCCTTCGCAAAGTTGTACGTAATGAGACAATCGACCTTGGCAAAAATGTTGCTATCGTTGGTGGTGGTAACACAGCCATGGACGCATGCCGTACAGCAGTACGTCTTGGCGCTGACAAGGTTTACAATATCTACAGAAGAACCAAGGATGAAATGCCGGCAGATATGCTTGAGATCGAAGAAGCAGAAGAAGAAGGCGTAATCTTCCTGAACCTGACAAACCCGCTGGAAATCATCTCTGATGAGAACGGTCACTGCCGTCAGATGGTACTTCAGGTTATGGAACTTGGTGAGCCGGATGCTTCCGGACGTCGTGCTCCTATTCCGGTAGAAGGCAAAACAGAAACAATTGATGTTGATACTGTTATCCTTGCAATCGGTCAGAGAGTAAATGCAGCAGGTATTGAAGGCGCAGAACTTACACGTAAGGGCGGCCTTGTATACGACAAAGATACATATATGACAGCAATCCCTGGCGTATTTGCCGGTGGTGACTGTGGTAATGACAAGATTTCCATCGCTGTAGAAGCAATCGGAGATGCAAAGAAGAGCTATCTGATCGTTGATGCATATCTTCGCGGAGAAGAAATCAAATATGAGCCAAACTATTACGTAACAAAGAAAGACGTAACAGCAGCTACATTTGAAGACCGTGAAAGAATGTGCCGTCCGACTATGGAACAGCTGAATGCGGAAGAAAGAAAAGATAACTTTACAGAAGTTGTATTCGGATATGATGAAGAGCAGGCTGTAGAAGAAGCTCATCGTTGTCTGGAATGTGGCTGTAAAGATTACTTTGAATGTAAACTGATTTCCTATGCAAATATGTATGGTGTTGATCCGGAACGTTTTGCAGGAGATATTAACGAAGTTGATTTCCATGATGAGCATCCGTTCATCCTGAGAGATCCTAACAAGTGTATCCTCTGCGGACTCTGTGTACGTGCCTGTGATGAAGTTATGGGCGTTGGCGCACTTGGTCTTGTTAAACGTGGATTCGATACAGTTGTAATGCCGGCTCTGGAACAGCCTCTTACAGAGACAGGATGTATTTCCTGTGGACAGTGCGTAAGTGTCTGCCCGACAGGTGCACTTCAGGAAAATCTTTCCCTGGAAAAATCTGTTCCGCTGGATACAGATGTTACAGATACTACCTGTGCTTATTGTTCTGTTGGATGCTCCATGCATCTGGAAACATATGGCGATATGCTTGTAAAAGCTATGCCTGACAGAGAAGGTGCTGTCAATAAAGGACTTCTCTGCGGACGTGGTAAATTCGGATTTGACTGTGCTGTTATGGAAGACAAGATCCTTGATCCTATGGCAAGAAAAGACGGACAGCTTACAGAAGTTGATTATCATGAAGCATTTGTGCTCACAACCAAGAAAGCTGAAGCTCTTGCTGCCAAATATGGCAAAGATGCAGTTGCAGTTGCAATTTCTGACAGATATACAAACGAAGAAGCATTTGTGATCAAATCCTTCGCAGATGCTATCGGAGCCAAGACACTTTGCTTCAATAACAGAGAAAACGGTCTGAAGAATGTTCTGGGTGTAGATGCATCTCCGAACACAATTGACGAACTGCTTTCTGCAGAAGTAATCCTGTGTGCAGGATTTGTTGCAAAAGAAAATCAGGTTATCCGTCTGAAACTGAAACAGGCTGCAAAGAACGGAGCAAAGGTTATCCTCGTAAATCCGGAAGGATATGAGCAGGATCACATGAGTTTTGTTTATAAGACAGTTACAACTGACAATACTCTTGGATTCTTCAAAGGTGTTGCCAAAGTTCTCGCTGATATGGGCAAGGGTGCAGATAAAGAAGGATTCGATGCATTCAAGGCTTCCGTTGAAGGAGCAGATGTATGCGACGAAGTAAAAGAAGTTGCTGAACTTTATGCAAATGCCAAGAGAGCAATGATCGTATTCCAGCAGAATGTAGTAAGCGTTGAAGCTGCTGAATTACTGTCTGATATCGCTGTTGTTTCCGGTCACATCGGAAAAGCCCGTGACGGTATCCTTATGCTGAAAGCTAAGAATAACAGCCAGGGTCTTGTGGATCTGGGAGTTACAGCAGGAGCTGAAGCTCTGGAAGGTGTGAAAGCACTTCTCGTATTTGGTGAAGATCCAGATACAGAGCTTCTGAAGAATCTTGTATTCCTGATGGTTTGTGATACTCATATGACAGAAACTGCAAAACTTGCAGATGTTGTGATCCCTGGAACAGGATTTGCTTCCACATATGGTACATTTACAAATACAGAGCGCAGACTTCAGCCGGTAGAACAGGCTATTGAAGAAGATGTAGTATTCTCTAACTGGGAAGTTGCTGCAGAACTGGCTCATGTATATGAGATCGAAATGCCATATGATGATGTAGAAGACATTTCTGATGACATGAATGATAAACTTCCGGTTTATCGTTATGCAGAAATGGGACAGATCTCCGGTGGTGTTCTGGACTGCAAAGATGCAAAACTTGTTGCAGTAAAAGATGCTGCTTTTGTAGCACCGCTTCACTGCACAGATCATCTGATGAACATGATCGATGCAAGACTGCCTCATCAGAACGACTGATACAGCAGAATAAACTAATACAGAGAACCTGCCACTGGCAGCTTCTCTTGCATACTTCGGCATCAAAAGGCCTCGCAGGAAACTGCGGGGTCTTTTTTGTAACCTGTACAGAGGAAGAATTCTGTTGATTTCGGGAATGCATTAAGATATAATGTAAGAATTCTGGTAACTGTGAGGGTACTGATCAGTTACGGATTCTGTAATTTGAAAAGATAAATGATCCGGGAAGTGAAGAGACGTGAGATATATAGGCGGGAAGACAAATTTATTGGGCGATATTGAAAATGTTATTGATATGAAGATGCAGAATGTCAATACAGTGATTGATGTGTTTTCAGGCAGCGGGGCTGTTGCAGCATATCTGAAAGAAAAGAATTATAATGTTATTGGAAATGACATTATGTATTTTTCATATGTATTAAACAGAGGAACAACCGCTTTGGATATGGTTCCGGCATTTGACAATCTCAGAAATAACGGTATAGATGACCCGATAGATTTTCTGAACAGCCTTTCCCTGGAAAAAAGTGGCTTTGATCTGAAAGAATGTTTTGTTTATCAGAATTATTCTCCACATGATGATATAAAACGTATGTATTTTCAGAATGATAATGCAGTCAGAATAGATATTATCAGGATGACGATTGAAAAATGGAAACAACAGGCTCGGATTGATGACGATGAATACTTTTACCTTCTTGCATCACTGATTGCGGCAGTCCCTTATGTAAGTAATATTGCAGGAGTATACGGTGCATATCTGAAACACTGGGATAAGAGAACGTATAATTCCCTTGTCTTGAAAAGACCTGTAATAATTCACAGGGGACATGTTGAGTTTTTTAATGAAAACTGTGATACATTGCTGCCGAAAGCGAATATCAGAGGAGATCTTCTGTATGCGGATCCGCCGTATAATTCCAGACAGTATCTGCCGAATTACCATGTGCTGGAAACAATTGCACGCTATGACAATCCGGCAATCCACGGAGTGACAGGAATGCGTGATTATGAGATGCAGAAATCAGATTTCTGTATGTCAAGAAAAGTTGAGGGGGCTTTTGACAGGCTGATCCAGGAAGCACAGACCCGTTATGTGCTGATAAGTTACAATAATGAGGGACTGCTGCCTACAGAGAAACTGACAGAAATCTGTATGAAATATGCAAGACCAGGTACGTTTGAACTGATCCAGATGAATTACAGACGTTATAATAATGCAGGAACAACTCCGGGAGGAGTCAAAGAACAACTATATTTTTTTGAAAAGTAGGAGAAATTAAATGCCATATTACAAGTCACCGTTAAATTATATTGGGGGTAAATACAAAATGCTGCCCAAAATAATGAGATTTTTCCCGGGAAGAATTAATACAATGTATGATCTGTTTGCAGGCGGCTGTGATGTGTGTACAAATGTGACTGCAAACCGGATATTTGCAAATGATATCAACTTTTTTGTAATCGACATTTACAGGGCTTTTCAGAGACTTACAGTTGATGAACTGCTGGACAGAATTGATTCCATTATAAAAGAGTGGAATCTGAGCATGACAAATGAAAATGAATATCTGCAATTCAGATCACATTACAATTCAAAGCCTGTGGAAGAACGTGATTCCATAGAACTATATGTACTGGTGTGCTATTCTTTTAATTATCAGTTCAGATTTAATAACAGCCGTGAATTTAATAATCCTTTCGGACGGAACAGAAGCAGCTTTAATCCCAGAATGAGGGAGAATCTGATCGCTTTTCATGAACGCCTCAGGAATATTGAGTTCAGCAGCAGCAATTTTCATAACCTTGACCTGCGTTTTCTGGGTCAGGGAGATTTTTTGTATGCTGATCCGCCGTATCGAATCACAACAGCCAGCTATAATGACGGAAAAAGAGGCTTTGAAGGCTGGAATGTAGAAGATGATCTGGCATTGTTTGAATTGCTGGACAGACTGGACAGACAGGGTGTTCAATTTGCTTTGTCAAATGTTACAGAACATAAAGGTGTGCGCAATGAGGAACTGATGAGATGGAAGAGACAATATCATACACATGCCATAAATTATAATTACAAAAACAGCAATTATCAGTCCAAAAAGACAGAACTGGTGACCAGAGAAGTTCTTATCACAAACTATTAAACAAAAGCAGAGGAGGAAGCAGAATGGCAGCAAAGCGTACATTTGGCTGGGTGCAGAACCCGGGAGATCTGAATAAATTAAAAAAAGTTGTCAGTATATTTCAGCATGGATCAGAAGAAAATAAATGGCTGATCGAAGAACGTCTGCCGTATCTGCTGTATCTGAAACAGATCTCAAAACAGAATTATGAACTATTCTGTGAACAGATGGATCAGAATTCAATCGAAGTTAAATATGGCCTTCTGAAAGGAAAAGGTGCCGGGTCGCAGGGACGTGAAAAGGCTTTGTGTACAGGCATTGTCCAGGCAGTGATCAATGGTCAGAAGAAGAAAGTATATGAGACTCCGGCTGGGGAGATAACAATAAAAAAACCGTATACGGACGACTGGTCAGCAGACGGATATCTGCGCTGGGCAATATCCTGCGGACTCCTTGAATATAATAAAAAGTTTGATACGTGTAAAATAACTCCGACCGGGATCAGGCTTGCAGATTCAAAGAATGATTCAACAGAAGAGAAAGAAGCACTTTCTATGGCTCTTTTGTCATATCCGCCGGTTATAAGAATCCTGTCACTTCTGAAAGAACAGGACAACCAGACAAAATTCAATCTGGGAGGTAAACTGGGATTTGAAGGAGAACTGGGTTTTACATCGATTCCACAGGAGGTGTATCTGTGTGATTATGCTGAAGCAGATGGAGTGAAAGAAAAGACAGCAGTGCGCAGCAATGATGAAGGTGACTCAGACAAATATGCAAGGGGAATTGCCAGCTGGTGTATGCAGATGGGCTGGGTTGAAACATCTGCAAAAATAAAAAAAGGCTGTTACAGAGGACATACGTATGAAGCAGAACTGCAGACATATTCACTGACAAGAGCCGGAGAAAAGGCGCTTATCCGTGCATATGGCAATTCAAGCCATCGAAGACCTGACAGAATTGTCCTGTTTGAAATGCTGGCGTCAAACAAGGCACATGGAGCTGATTATCTGAGATATCAGAGAGCTGCTGTCATGAAGGCAATGTCATCAACAGAGAAGTCTCTGGAACAGATCAGACAAAAACTGAAGGATTTTGCACTTGATATGGATCTGACAGCACTGGAAGATCATATAAAAGGTCTTATTTCCATAGGGATCGATATACAGAAAAACGGTGACAGATACAGACTGAAAGACAGGATCAGAGGACTGGAACTGCCGCCGGGAGAATTCTGCCTGAAAGATAATGTCAATGAAATTAAAGACAGAGTCCGTAAAAAACTTAAATATCTGGATCATAAATATCTTGTCCTTATTGAGCTTGCATACAGCGATGCCGCAACAAAATCCGGAAAAAATGCTGATGCGAGGGAGTTTGAAATCAGAACTGCAGAACTGTTTACGGAGGAACTTGGGTTTGAAGGTATGAGGCTGGGAGATTCCAGACGACCTGATGTTATTATTTCACATGGTGTATGTGGAACAATTATTGATAATAAATCTTATAAAGACGGATTTAATATCAGCAGAGGATCGGCAGATGAAATGAGCCGCTATATAAATGAAAACAGAATGCGTTCAGAAAAACTGAATTCCAACAGATGGTGGCAAAATTTTAATGAGGAAGTTTCTGAATATACATTTCTGTTTATAACTTCTTATCTGAAAGGTGAATATGAAAAACAGCTGGAATATATTTCAGCTGCCAATTCAGGAATAAGCGGTGCTGCGATCAGTGTTGAAAACCTTTTATATTTTGCAGAAGGAGTGAAAAGCGGCAGACTTGTACCGGAAGATTTTTATAATAATTTTAACAACAAAGAGATGAGTTTTGAAAATTATGTACAGGAGTAAATACGAATCGAGTACAGGATTAAGTACAGATGTTCGGTTTTTCTTGTAACTTTTTTCCGGATGTGTTATACTGACCAGGATTAGTGGACTTTTGTAACAAACAATAGACGAAAGAACAGGGTATAAATATGACTGTATTATATGTTATTTTACTTGCAATCATACAGGGAATAACGGAATTCCTTCCTGTAAGCAGTTTCGGACACCTCTGCATTGCAGAAAACCTTATGGGAATGCAGCACGGGCCGGGAGTGCTTCTGGAAACCATGCTTCATCTGGGAACACTGGCAGCAGTGTTTATGACATTTCAGAAAGACATACGGCATATTCTTTACGAAGCGTTTGATATGACATTTGATCTTATTGGAAATGCCAGCCTTTATATTCATAATCGAAGAACCGGTGATAATCTTCATTACGCAAAGATCGTAAATTCCACATATCGCAAATTTACGGCGCTGATACTTCTGTCCATGGTTCCTACAGTTCTTCTTGGGTATACCTCCAGAAGACTGGTAGCGCTTGCGGCAGAATCCAGACTTGTACCCGGAGCGGGAATTCTGATCACAGGTATCATTCTGCTTGTTATTGATCTGAGTCGGGCGGGCGGTTCAAAAACAGCCCGGGATGCCAGTTATTCAAGCGCAATGTGGATTGGGATCTGCCAGGGACTTTCTGTATTTCCGGGGCTGTCCAGAAGCGGGATGACCATCAGCGCCGGACTTATGAGCGGATACAGCCGGAGTTTTGCTGTAAAATATTCTTATATTATGTCAATACCGGCGATTATAGGTGCAATTATTCTTGAACTTGGTCAGTTTGGGTCAGACGAGATGACGGCAGGTCTTGGAGTTACATATGTTCTGGGTATGGTAATAGCTGCTTTTGTAGGAGCACTCACCATACGGGGACTACTTAAGATCGTACACAGAGGCAAATTCAGGGTCCTTGCAGTTTACTGTTTTGTAATAGGATTTGTATCACTGGTTATCAGTTATATGTGATAACAAAAAAGAAATAGGAGGGGTGCCGGAATGGCAGCAACAAAGAAAACGAACAGCAGAAAAGGAACCACCAGGAAAACTTCCGGAAAATCAAAAGCAAATCAGAAAAAAAACGTAAGCCAGGGAGTTACCAGTGGATTTCAGACAGAAATTATTCTGCTGATCATTCTGGCGGCATCCATAATTCTGATCATAAGCAATCTGGGAATGGGCGGAACTGTCGGAAGTACTATCAGTACAGTTTCGTTTGGTGTAATGGGACTGCTGGCATATGTTTTCCCTGTATTGTTGTTTGTAGGTGCGGCCTTTCTTATGTCCAACAGAAATAATCCCCTTGCATATAAAAAAGCACTGGCTGCAGTCGTGTTTTTTGTTTTTCTCTGCGGCCTGATTCAGCTGTTGACAGAGGGATATATGAAGAGTATAACTCTGGCAGATTATTACAGCCTTTGCTCAGGATATCATACAGGTGGTGGTGTTCTTGGCGGCGCAATCTGTATTTCAACAACTTCAGCATTCGGAGTGGCAGGCGGTTATGTTATTATTTTTCTTGTGCTTCTGATCTCACTGATTCTGATCACGCAGAAGTCTTTCTTTGGTTTTGTTTTCAGAATCTGGGAC
The DNA here is from genome assembly GCF_052065235.1 of Blautia sp. HCP28S3_G10. Taxonomy (NCBI): domain Bacteria; kingdom Bacillati; phylum Bacillota; class Clostridia; order Lachnospirales; family Lachnospiraceae; genus Blautia; species Blautia sp. HCP28S3_G10. Next base: position 18,730 of record NZ_JBQHUL010000001.1, read on the forward strand.
ATGATCTGCGCAGTTGTAAAGGACGGACATGATCTTTATATGGAAGGACAACCGGAACGTGATATGAGAAAAGAACTGCGTGAGCAGGAACGTTTGCAGAGACGTGAACAGCGCAAAGCAGAAAGAATGAAAGAACTGGAAACAGCTCTTGCAGAGGAAAAACAGGGCACGGCTGTACAGAAAAAACGAAAAGACCGCAATTCTTCCAAAATGAATCAGTCAGAGATTCATACAGGAGGTTTCCTTGAGGGAACAAAACTGACACCGCCGCCTCAGAGTGAACAGCCTGAGGCACCGGCTATTTCCATTTATCAGCCGGAAGAAGTAGCGGCAGGAGAAAACATAAATGCAGAAGTTCAGGCTGCAGACAGTGATGAATATTCGGTAAAAGCCCAGGAAACAGGACGTGGTCAGCTTGAGTTTAAGATTCACAGATCTGAACCTGTTTATGATGAACCACAGCCTGTACAGGAAGAATCTGTAGATGAACAGCCAACTGAAGAAGTTATACAGGAAGAACATGTGCCGGAGTATATGGAACCTGCCGAAACCTGGCCGGAAGAGCCTGTTTCAGCTGCACCGGTTCAGCCGGAAACAGTACCACAGCTGGAATCTGCACCGGAGGCCAGAAGCAGCCAGCCAGCCAAAAATCCGAAGTCTTCTCAGCAGGAGATTGAAAGTGGTATACAGAATATTCAGAAAGAGATCACGAAGCAGGAAGAAACCATAAAAAAAGAGTATCATTTCCCACCTCTGAAACTTCTTAAAAGAGGAAACGGGAAGTCTCAGGGAGATTCAGATGCGCATCTACGACAGACTGCACAGAAACTTCAGGATACACTGCATAATTTCGGAGTAAATGTTACGGTTACCAATGTCAGCTGTGGCCCTACTGTTACGAGATATGAACTTCAGCCTGAAATGGGTGTGAAGGTCAGCAAGATCGTAAATCTTGCGGATGATATCAAACTGAATCTTGCAACCCCGGATATTCGTATTGAGGCACCTATTCCGGGCAAGGCAGCAGTGGGGATTGAGGTTCCAAATAAAGAAAATCAGGCAGTCATGCTCAGAGATATCATTCAGTCACAGGAATTCCAGAGTGCGAAATCAAAGCTGGCGTTTGCGGTAGGTAAAGATATTGCAGGTAAACCGGTTGTCACAGATATTGCAAAAATGCCGCATCTTCTGATAGCAGGAGCAACAGGGTCCGGTAAATCTGTCTGCATTAATACGCTGATCGTCAGCCTTCTTTACAAAGCATCACCGGATGATGTAAAACTGATCATGATCGACCCGAAAGTCGTGGAATTAAGTGTTTATAATGGAATTCCACACCTCTTTATCCCGGTTGTGACAGATCCGAAAAAAGCAGCAGGAGCCCTGAACTGGGCCGTTTCGGAAATGATGAACCGTTATAACACATTTGCAGAATATAGTGTCCGCAATCTGGAGGAGTATAACCGTAAAGTAGAAGGTATGCGTATTCCGGAAGGTGAAGAACGTCCGGATAAGATTCCTCAGATTGTAATCATTGTTGACGAGCTTGCAGACCTTATGATGGTAGCACCTGGTGAGGTAGAAGATGCAATCTGTCGTCTTGCTCAGCTTGCACGTGCAGCAGGAATCCATCTGATCATCGCCACTCAGCGTCCGTCTGTAAATGTTATTACCGGACTTATCAAGGCAAATATGCCGTCCAGAGTTGCATTTTCTGTTTCTTCAGGTGTAGACTCAAGAACAATCCTGGATATGAATGGAGCCGAGAAACTCCTCGGAAAAGGTGATATGCTGTTTTATCCTCAGGGATATCAGAAACCTGCAAGACTGCAGGGGGCTTTTGTATCAGATGAAGAAGTCAGTGATATTGTGGCATTCCTTGCGGATAAGAATCCTGGAACACAGTATAATACTCAGATTGAGCAGCAGGTTAATACAGTTTCTCTTTCGGGAGGCGGAGACCGCAATGAAGAAAGAGACGTCTATTTTGAGGAAGCCGGGAAATTTATTATTGACAAGGAAAAAGCCTCCATTGGCATGTTGCAGCGAATGTTCAAGATCGGCTTCAACAGGGCTGCCCGTATCATGGATCAGTTGTGTGATGCCGGTGTGGTAGGGCCGGAAGAGGGAACAAAACCTCGTAAGGTACTGATGACGATGGAAGAGTTCCAGAATTATATAGAGGAAGTACTGTAATGGAAATTCGAATCATAACAGTAGGAAAAATAAAAGAAAAATATCTGAATGACGGAATAAAGGAATATTCCAAACGCCTGAGCCGTTATTGTAAACTGACATTCTGCCAGGTTCCGGACGAAAAGACACCGGACAAGGCATCAGATGCCCTGAATGAACAGATTAAGGCAATCGAAGGAGAACGGCTTATGAAGCATATCCGTGATCAGGATTATGTGATTGCCCTTGCGATAGATGGTAAGATGCTGGATTCAGTAGAACTTTCAAAGAAAATTGGACAGCTTGGAGTTGAGGGAAAGAGTACCATAGATTTTGTTATTGGCGGATCACTGGGACTTGGAGATCAGGTTCTGAAAAGAGCTGATTATAAACTCAGTTTTTCCAGAATGACTTTTCCGCATCAGCTGATGCAGATGATTCTTCTGGAACAGATTTACAGAGGATATCGAATACTGAATCATGAACCGTATCATAAATAAATACACTTCAGGGGCTGACTCTGATTTGTAATACAGGCTGCTTTATATGGCGGCTAATATATCATTATAGGAGGATATGCAAATGACAACAGAAAGAGTAGAAAATATGGCTGGCGGAGAAGGACATGTTCTTATCAAACGACTTCTCGATGAAAAACAGTTAAACGGAAAATGCAGAATGTATGCGGAAGTTACTCTTGAACCAGGATGTTCCCTTGGATATCATGAACATCATAACGAAAGTGAGACTTATTATATCCTTTCCGGTAAAGGTATTTACAGTGATAATGGAACACTTCGTATGGTAGAAGCCGGAGATGTCACATTTACACCTGATGGCAAAGGCCATGGACTTACAAACAGCGGAGATGAAAATCTGGTATTTATGGCACTGATCATTCTGGATTAATGGGGGTAATTCCTGATGGGAACAGAGTTTAACACTGCAGATTTTGAGGCATTTATTTCACAGTATCCGATTTATGAATACCGCCTTCTGAATGCAGCTGATATCACAGTTGAAAAAAGAGTACGTATTGTCTGTCAGCAGGAATGCGAGAGATATAATTCCACATGGGCCTGTCCACCTGCAGTAGGAACACTTGAAGAGTGCAGAGATAGAATTCATAAATATGATCAGGCAGTCTTTTTTTCCAGTGTAGCAGAAGTTTCTGATGTTATGAACATGGAAGAGATGCTTGCAACAAGAGATGCTCACGAGAATCTGACTACAGAAGTAGACAGATTCCTGAAAAATATGGGATATGATACATTTACTCTTTCGACTGAATCCTGTGATATCTGTGAAGAATGTGCGTTTCCACAGGGAAAGCCATGCAGACATCCGGACCGGATGCATCCCTGTCTGGAGAGTCACGGCGTTGTCGTAAGTGAAATCGTGGAAAAACAGCAGATGGAATATAATCTGGGTGGTAATACAATTTTATGGTTTTCCATGGTTTTGTTTCGGTCAGTATAAAGAATATCAAAGAAACCTCCGGCATACATTAAGTGTAAAAGCCGGAGGTTTTTTGCCTGATGCAAAAAAGATATCAGTGGAAAGATAATCTGCTGTCGGTACTTGAAGTTCCGGGTGATCTTGCAGAAAAGGAAACTGTTGTTACCATAACCGGCAAAAATCAGGCTGTGATTGAAAACTACAAAAGCCTTTTGCGCTATACAAAAGAAGAAATAATCATACTGACATTCAGGGGAAAGATAACACTTCAGGGCAGTAATCTTGAGATTCCATGGTATACAACAGAGGAAATGCGGGTTAGCGGGCGTTTTTTCCTGGTTATTCTGGAACAGCAGGAGGCAAAAAATGAATGAAATTCCAGGCATGAGAAAAGGCTGTGTGCAGATACAGATACAGGGAGAACAGGCTGAACGATTCCTGAACTTGTGTCGGAACCGTGGTATCTGCGTCAGAAACATTATCTGTACGGCACCAGACTGTTATACCTGTCTTATAAGTGTACGTTCTTTTTTTCAGTTGAAGCCTCTGCGACAGAAAACGAACACAAAAATACATATTCTTGAAAAACGTGGATTGCCCTTCTTTTTTTATCAAAGCAAAAAAAGAAAGGCTTTTTTTGCAGGAATAATACTCTGCCTGGGACTTCTTCTTTATTTTTCGACCCATATATGGAACATATCTGTAGAGGGCAACCTGAAAAACAGTACACCGGAAATACTGAGGTTTCTGGAACAGCAGGGTATTACTCCCGGAACCCCAAAGTCCAGAATACATTGTGCAGATGTTGCCGCTGCAGTAAGGGATGAATATCCGGAAGTTTCGTGGGTTTCGGTGAGCCTTAACGGTGCCTGGCTCCAGGTTATGATTCGTGAAGACATTTTTCAGACAGAACTCAGAAAATCGAAGGAGGACAGTTGTGATCTGGCAGCAGAGGAAGAGGGGAAAATCGTCAAAATGGTAACAAGAACAGGCGTTCCCTTGGTAAAAACGGGAGATGACTGCAAAAAAGGAGATATTCTTGTTTCAGGAAGAATTGAGATCAGAGATGACAGTCAGGAAGTGGTACGCTATGAATATGTACATGCAGACGCAGATATCTATATAAAACGAAGGCTGGCCTACTATCATGAGACTCCGATGGAGTATGAAAAAACCGAATATACAGACAGGAAGTACCACAGATTTTCCCTGCAGATAGGGAACTGGTATTTGGGACCCGGAAAACTACAGGAGGATCAGTGGCACAGATTTGCAGAATATTTTAAACTGAAGATCACAGATACATATATACTTCCTCTGACAGCTGGCAGGATCACAGACAGAAATTTCCGCATTCAGAAGGTGACACGTACTGAAAAAGAAGCGAAAGCTGCTGCCTGGCGAAGTTTACAGCTTTATGAAGAAAAATTAATGGAAAAAGGGGTTCAAATATCTGAAAATAATGTTAAAATAAATGTGGACCATAAGACCTGTATCAGCAAAGGGTCTTTGGACATTATTCAAAAAACCGGCAGTGAGGTTCCGACAGAAATGATGGAACAGCCGGTAGAAAGGACAGCAGAGAATGACTAACAGCATTATCGAGTTACACATTCAGATACCCGCAGATTTGGAAGGCAATATTTCAGGACAGTTTGACGAGCACCTGAAGCTGATTGAGCGGACGCTGAATGTAACCCTGATATCCAGAGACGGTATGCTGAAAATCCTGGGAACGGAGCAAAGCGCCGGCCAGGCCCGCAAACTGATAGAAGAACTGGTGGAACTGGCACGAAAAGGAAATACTATTATCAGACAGAATGTAACATATGCGCTTTCTTTGGCAATGGAAGAACGGAATCAGGTACTTACAGAAATTGATAAAGATTTTATATGCAATACAATACAGGGCAGACCTGTCAAACCCAAGACTCTTGGACAGAAAGATTATGTTGAACAGATCCGTCAGAAAATGATCGTATTCGGGGTAGGACCGGCAGGAACAGGAAAGACTTACCTTGCCATGGCCATGGCAGTCACTGCATTTCGAAATGAAGAAGTGAGCAGGATCATTCTGACAAGACCTGCAATCGAAGCAGGCGAGAAACTTGGTTTCCTTCCCGGAGATCTTCAGAGTAAGGTCGATCCTTATTTACGACCACTGTATGATGCCCTTTACCAGATCATGGGGGCTGACAGTTTTGCCAAAAATATGGAAAGAGGCCTTATTGAGGTTGCTCCTCTTGCTTATATGAGAGGCCGTACACTGGATAATGCGTTTATTATTCTTGATGAGGCACAGAATACAACTCCTGCACAGATGAAAATGTTTCTGACACGTATAGGATTTGGTTCAAAAGTTGTTGTCACAGGTGACGCTTCTCAGAAGGACCTTCCGAAAGATGCTGTGTCAGGACTGGATGTTGCAATGAAAGTCCTGAAGAATATTGATGATATTGGCTTCTGTAAACTTACAAGTAAAGATGTTGTACGTCACCCGCTTGTACAGCAGATTGTTCAGGCTTACGAAAATTACGAAAAAAAACAGAAACCGGCACGTAAACAGTCACGACCGGCCAGGAGGAGTGGAGAATGACCATTCAGATCGAATATGAAACAGAACGTCAGCTTAATATAGATTACGAGAAACTGGCTTCCAGAGTAGCAGCTCATATCCTGGAAACAGAGCACTGTCCCTATGATGTCAGTGTCAATCTTGTGATCACAGATAATGAAGAAATTAAAAAAGTAAATCAGGAGTTCCGTTCTATCGGAGCACCGACAGATGTGCTTTCTTTTCCGATGATCCCTTTTGAGACACCGGCAGATTATTCTATTGTAGAGGATCAGGATGAATATTTTGATCTGGATACAGAAGAACTTGTACTTGGAGATGTTATGATTTCTGTAGACAAAGTATTTGCACAGGCAGAAGAATATGGACACAGTGTAGAGAGGGAGTTCAGTTTCCTGTTTGCACACAGTATGCTTCATCTTCTGGGATATGACCATATGGAACCGGAAGAAGCGGCCGTAATGGAAAGAAAGCAGGCACAGGCACTGGAAGACCTTGGTATTACAAGATAAGAAAGGAATTGTACCGTATGAAAAAGAAAATTCTTGCAGCAGCACTTGCAGCACTGATGATCGGAACTGTACCACAGATGGTTTATGCAGCAGATGGAGATGAAATGGTCAAAAGTTACCTGACTGGTCTTGATGTGCCGGAATCTGAGGGCAGGGTAAGACCAGTTGCAGTTATGCTGAACAACATCCGCGAAGGATGTCCGCAGAGCGGGATTGCAAATGCAGGCGTAATATATGAAGCACCTGTAGAAGGAGATATTACCAGACTGATGGGTATTTTTGAAGATTACCAGGATGTGGAAAGAATCGGCTCCATAAGAAGCTGCAGGGATTATTATATTTTTTATGCAAATGAGTTTGATGCTATTTATGCTCATTATGGACAGTCTGCTTTTGTACTGCCTTATTTTGAACAGCATCTGATCGACAATCTGAATGGCATTAAGCTTGGCAGTACGGCATTTTTCAGATCAAGTGACAGAAAAGCGCCGCACAATGCCTACACAAACTATGAGCTTATCCAGCAGGGGATCGACAAAATGGGATACCGGAGAGAATTCAAAGACGGTTATGAAGGCCATTATGTGTTTGCTGAGGACGGAAGTGAGAATACTCTGCCTCAGGGTACAGTGGCAAATGAAGTCCATTTTGATAACTTTAACCATAATCATCCGTATTTCATATATGATCCTGAAACAAAGAAATACAGCCGTTATCAGTTCGGGACTGCGCAGGTTGACGATCTTACCGGTGAACAGCTTACCTGCGACAATATACTGGTTCAGTATTCCGATGTTACGACTTACGAGGGTACAAGCTATAAAAAGATAGACACGATCACAGATGGAAACGGTAATTCCGGAGGAAAAGGCAAATACATTACCAGGGGCAGGGCCATCGACATTATCTGGCAGAAGGATTCCCCGTGGGGTGTGACTCATTATATAACAATGGATAATCAGGAAGTTAAGCTGAATCCCGGAGTTACCTGGGTTGAGATCGTACAGGACGACAAACTGGATGCAATTACCTATCAATAAATAACTGGAGATACAGACATAATGAATTACAGAGAACTGCTGAAAAACAAAAAGCGTATTGTGGTCAAAGTTGGTTCCTCTTCTTTGATCCACAAAGAAACAAATAAACTGGATCTGCGCAAACTTGAAGTGCTGGTCCGTGAACTGAGTGACCTTCACAATCAGGGGAAAGATGTGGTACTGGTTACTTCCGGTGCAGTTGCAGTGGGAGCTTCTTCTTTCGGTCTTCATGAAAAACCGACAGAATTGAAGAAGAAACAGGCATGTTCTGCAGTGGGACAGGCAAAACTTATGATGATTTATCAGAAACTGTTTGCTGAGTATAACCAGGTGGCTGCGCAGATTCTTATGACCAAGAATACAATGGTTAATAATCTGAATCGCATAAATGCAAGAAATACTTTCGGTGAACTTTTTGAAATGGGAGCAATCCCTGTTGTAAATGAAAATGACTCCATTTCAAGCTATGAGCTGGAAATGCTTGACTCTTTTGGCGATAATGATACTCTTTCTGCGGTAATTGCAGGGCTTATCGGGGCAGATCTCCTTATTCTGCTTTCCGATATTGATGGATTATTTACCGATGATCCTAATACCAATCCAGAGGCGAAATTTATTGATACAGTTGAAAAATTGGACGAAAAACTTCTCAGCATGGGTAAGGGACCGAAAAGTAAGGTCGGTACAGGCGGGATGGCCACGAAACTTACGGCAGCAGAAATTGCCACAGCTGCAGGTGCTGACATGGTCATTGCCAATGGAGCAGATTTTCATGTGATTCACAAGATCATAGAAGGGCGTAATTACGGAACGCTTTTTGTTGGTGACAAAAAAGAAGAATTTTATCTTATTGATTATATCGAGAAACTTTTATAGAGGAGAAACTGACATGATAGACAACGTAAAAATTGACAGGATCAATACACTTGCTCATAAGGCCAAAAGTGTAGGCCTTACAGAGGAAGAAAAAGCGGAACAGGCAGAACTCCGTCAGGAATATCTGGCAGCTGTACGTAATAACTTAAGGGCACAGCTGAATAATATAGACATCAAAGAAAAAGATGGAACGATTGTAAATCTGGGAGAAAAATATGGAAGAAAAAAAGGCAATTAGAAAAAAAATCTTTGCAGCAAGAAAATCCTGTACAGATGAAGAAGTTGAAAAATGGAGCCGAATGATCACGGAAAGAGTGACGAAACTTCCTGAATTTCAGAGCAGTTCCCGTATTCTTGCCTATGCAGATTACAATCATGAAGTCATGACTGGATTTATTATTGAAGAAGCCTGGAAAGCAGGCAAGGAAGTCGCAGTTCCGAAAGTTGTGGGACAGGATATGGTGTTTTATAAACTGATCGATTTTTCACAGCTCGAAAAAGGATATTTCGGAATCCCGGAGCCGGCAAGAGGTGAAATTATCCAGTGGGAAGAAGCATTGATGATCATGCCGGGAGTTGCCTTTGACCGGGAAAATCACAGGGTAGGATATGGCGGTGGATTTTATGACCGTTTTCTGGAAAAACATCCACAGATTAAACGTCTGGCAGTAGCATTTGATTTTCAGATTCTGGATGAAGTGCCTGTAGAACCTACGGATATTTCTCCTGAGATTATCGCAACAGAGACTTCTACTTTTTATCTGAAATAAACAGGGGCAGCATAAAGGAGGCGGCAGAAAATGAATGAGATGCTTTTACAGCTTGGAAAAAATGCAAAAGAAGCAGAAAACGCACTGAGGATTATTACAACAGACAAAAAAAATAAAGTACTTACAGCAGTGGCAGATCATCTGGTTGAATGTACAGAACAGCTTCTGAAAGCTAATGCAGAAGATGTCGCAAACGGAAAGAAAAATAATATGCCGGAGGGTCTGATCGACAGACTTCTTCTTACAGAAGAAAGAATCCAGGGAATGGCTGAGGGACTGAGGCAGCTGGTGTCACTGGAAGATCCGATTGGTGAAGTGACAGGAATGAAAAAACGTCCTAACGGTCTTCTTATCGGTCAGAAAAGAGTTTCCTTAGGTGTGATCGGAATCATTTATGAAGCCCGCCCCAATGTCACGGCAGATGCATTCGGACTCTGTTTTAAAACAGGAAATGTCGTGATCCTCAAAGGTGGAAGTGATGCGATTCATTCCAATAAGGCAATTGTAGACTGTATCCGTGAAACACTTGAGAATGAAAGGGTTACAGTAAATGCAATCCAGCTGATCGAGGATACATCGAGGGAAACAGCAGCAGAATTTATGAAAATGAATGAATATGTGGATGTTCTGATCCCGCGTGGAGGAAGAGGACTTATTAAAGCTGTGGTAAATCAGAGTACGATTCCGGTTATTGAGACAGGAACAGGTAACTGCCATATTTATGTAGATGAGACTGCAGATCTTGATATGGCGGCAGATATTATAATGAATGCCAAGACACAGAGAGTCGGAGTATGCAATGCCTGTGAATCACTTCTGGTAAATGCAGCGGTAAAAGATGAACTTCTTCCAGTGCTTGCAGAAAGGCTGAAAACAAAAGATGTGGAAATGCGTGCAGATGAAGCTGCCCGTCCGCTGATGCCGGGAGCGGTTCCTGCTACGGAAGAGGACTGGGGAACGGAATATCTGGATTACATACTTTCAATTAAAGTAGTGTATTCTGTAGATGAGGCAATTGCACATATCAACCGCTACAATACAGGACATTCTGAGGCAATCATCACCAATAATTATACCAATGCCCAGAAATTCCTGGATGAAGTAGATGCGGCGGCAGTTTATGTGAATGCGTCTACACGATTTACTGATGGTTTTGAATTCGGATATGGCGCAGAAATCGGCATCAGTACCCAGAAGCTTCATGCCAGAGGGCCAATGGGACTGTTTGCGCTGACAACTACGAAATATATCATCTATGGAAACGGCCAGATCAGGAAATAAATGTTTACTGTTCACTCCGTTCACAGTAACTTGGTCAAAATCCATTCCATATCACCTTCGGTGATGGGATTTTGCCCCGTAAGTCTCGGGATTTTGCCATATTCACGGCAAAACACCTCGCGGAATATTACCTGTGAACAGTAACAATAAATGACTGTACCCCATATTTGACAATTCAGGGAACCGTGTGTATAATTAGCAATAGTTTAGTAAGACTTACTGTTTACAGTAATGGGTTACATATGTGAGAATTCACAGGGAGGATTTAAATTGAGACGAAAACAGTTATTTGCAATATTACTGGCTGGTACTCTTGCAGCAGGAACTGTTCCGGCTTCTGTATGGGCGGCTGAAGAGACTGCAACAGAGGCGGCAGCAGCCAGCGTTGAAAGTGAAGAAGGCGGCGAAGCAGTAGATACAGGAGCAGAAGCTACAGAGGAAACACCTGCAGAGCAGCCAACAGAAGAGACACCTTCTACTACAGAGGTACCGCAGACCACACAGGAGACACCTGCAACTACGGAAGCTCCTGCAGCAGAAACACCTGCACAGCCGGCAGGTACGGCAGAGACACCAGCGACTACAGCAGATGCACCTGCAACCACAGCAGATGCACCGGCACCCAGCGGAAGTACAGAGACATCTGAAACACCTGCAACTACAGCAGATCCGACAACAGAATCCGGTATCACAATTAATATTGGTGGTACAGATACAGCGTTTGCTACACTTGCCGATGCTGTAAATAAAGCAAAAGATATTTCCGCAGATGGTACAGAAGCCGTGATCAAGGTAACCAAGTCTCAGGAGATTGAGAATACGGTTACTATTGAATCTGGTAATATCAGTATTGTATCCGGAGCAGCAGATGTAAAATTTACCAGAAAAGACGGATTTACGGGCAAGATGTTCGATATCAGCGGAAATGCAGAGGTGGCTTTCAAGGGAGATACAGCTAACTCATTTACACTGACTCTTGACGGAGCTGTAACAAATGCAGCTGCTGACAGCAAGACAGATACCCTTGTTTCTGTAGGTACAGGAAGCACTTTCCAGATGACCTCAGGAGTTACTCTTACAAACAATGCCGCAACAGCAGATGATGTGGCAGGTGCCATTACAAATAACGGAGGAAAACTGAAACTGGAAGGCGGTACAATTACAGCCAACACAGGTGCCAAAGGCGGTGTTTATACGACTACCTCCGTAGAAGTTAAGGGTGATATTTCTGTCAGCGGAAACAAAGATACTTCTGCTGAACCGAATGAAATGAATATTAACTTCGGCGCAGAGAATATGCATTTGATCGTAACAGGGGAACTGACAGGTTCAGTTTCGGTAACTGTTCCGAAACCAGCAGCGGATATTGCTGTTGCTGAGATTGGTAAAGACAGTGATGATAAACTGCTTGCTACAAAGACAGCCCTGGAAAAAGTTTATTATGATGACAAGACATATAATGTAAAGGTATCCGACAGCGGAGATACTGCTATTCTGATAGTGGCAACAACACCGCCATCAGAAAAACCACTAAAACCAACAACATCAGCAACACCGACCCCGACCCCGACCACAAGTACATCACCAGCTGCACCGACTCCAGCTACACCGAGTACTTTTAGACCTAAAATATCCGATATGACATGGCTGGATCATAAAACCATTCAGTTTAAACTGAAGGCAAATCAGGAATTTTCATATTATTACACGATTGGTAAGAAAACATACGATGCAAAGAAAGCTACCAGAAGCGTAAAAGCAGATACGAAAGATGTAGTAACAGTATCTGATATACCGGAAGGAAGCGACTTCAAAATTTATGTATATTTCAAATTTGCAGACGGAACACATAAATATGCAAAGATTCCGATTTCTTCCACAGTAATGAAGAAACGTCCGGGAACTGCCACCCGTGATGCAAAGACATATAAAGTAAGCGACTGTACTGTATCCGGTCTTGAAGATGCAAAGAAATTCTATCCTGGTGTATTCTATGAATTTGCAGTAACAGGAGCAGGACAGGATAACAAAGATCCGGTTGTAGGAGATGAGAAATATGTACCTCTGTACTGGAGTACTTCCAAGACTCCTACAGACAGCCAGAAGAATGACAAATGGAAAGTAGGCTCCAAGAAGGGTATTACCAAGGCTTCTACTTACAATATGTATGTATTCTTCCAGAAATACAGATATGACGGCAGTGAATGGGTTAAGACGGATTCCATAGAATACAAAACTGTTCAGTTTAAATCTGCAGAGATCACAAAAGATGACTACAATGAATGGAAGAAGGAAAACCCGGAAGCAGATGCACCGGATTACAGCCAGACAGACGGTGGCAGCGGAGATGATGAGTCAGATGCTGAACTGACTGTAACTGCAGCAGCAAAAGATACAGGTTCTACTTCAAAATCAGCAGTATCTACAGCCGACGAATCACCGATCGGAACAATGTCCATGCTGGCAATTCTTTCACTCCTTGCAGGCGGATATGTGATCGTTCGCAAACGCAAAAAAGAATTTTAATAAATATTTACAGTAAAATAATTTTACAGTAATTTCAGAGAGGCAGGTCTTATGACCTGTCTCTTTTCATATATTATAACAGCGGAGTTACGTAACATGAGCACAGATATAATATATGGAGGAAGCAGAAATGATCAACACGGAAATAAACAGTTATGAAAATTTGTATTATGGAATGTGGGAAGCGGCAGGAAGATATAGCAACTTTATTCAGTTTCGGATTATCGGGAAAAGTCATGATGACAGGTTGATCCCAATGATAGAAATGGGACAGGGAGATTTGTGTATATTCTGTCTGGGTGGACTTAGTGGAAGAGACAGAAACATGCCCTGGCACCTTTTGAAAATGATTCAGGAATATGCAAAATACTGGGAATGTGGATGGAAACTGGAAGAACTTTATGATGTCAGGGAATTGCTGCAGAAATGGAAAATATGCTTTGTTCCACTTCTGAATCCGGATGGTTATGAAATATATAATAAAGGTTTTCAGGCTGTGAGAAATCCGATTTACAGACAGATGCTCAAAATGCAGGGCGTACCATGTACAGATTTTTTCTGCAATGGAAGAGGTGTGGATCTGAAAGAAAATTTTCCGACAAGCTATTACAGGAGGAAGCAGATTTATCAGCAGCCAGCCAGCGAAAATGAAACAAAAGCACTGGTAAGTGTGTTTCAGGAATATCCCGGAAGGGGTCTTCTTTCTTTTGGATATTCAGAAAAAAGAATTATATATTTTAAACAGCCGGGATCGTTTAGAACTAACCAGAAATGTTACCGGCTGGCGCGCCATATGCAGAAACTGGGAGCTTTTTCTGTGGAGAAATGGAAAGCAGCCAGAGAAATGCCATCAGTTCAGAAAGAATCCGGAACCGGATCACCGGAGCAGTTTTTCAGCGAACTCTGTAAAAATCCAGCTTTCCGTATTGAGATTCCTGAAAGAGAAGAATATACGGAAGGGGATCTGGAAAGAGAATACAGAGAAATACACACACTTCCGCTGGAATTCCTTTTTTCATTATGAGCAGTTATCAATAATGTTTTGACAGAAGGTATGATTTCCTGTATCATGTAAATATTGTGTAACAATCGAATCATAAGGAGTTAATATAAAATGACAGAAGAATTAAAGAAAGAACAGAATAAAGCAGATGAGACTGCACGCCAGAAATCGTTTATTGAACTGGCGAAAGCACTGACGGATCAGAAATCCAACTCACTTGGAAGACCGCTTACCTACTGTCTGACAACTTTTGGATGTCAGATGAACGAAAAACAGTCAGAAGCAGTGGCAGGTATCATGGACGAGATCGGTTATAACAGACAGGACAGCGAAGAGGCGGATGTCGTGATCTATAACACATGTACAGTTCGTGAAAATGCCAATCTCAAAGTATATGGCCGTCTTGGACATCTTCACAGTCTGAAAGACCATAACCCGGACATGAAGATCATTCTTTTTGGCTGTATGATGCAGGAACAGCACGTAGTGGAAAAGATCCGTAAATCTTATCCTTTTGTTAATCTTGTTTTCGGAACTCATAATATTTTTAAATTTGCCGAACTTTTTTATGGAATGCTTCAGTCTGACCGTCAGGTGGTTGATATCTGGGAAGGCACAGACCAGATTGTGGAAGATCTTCCTACAGAACGTAACTATACTTTTAAATCAGGTGTAAATATCATGTTTGGATGCAATAACTTCTGCAGTTACTGTATTGTGCCTTATGTAAGAGGACGTGAGCGCAGCCGTGAGCCGGAAGCAATCATAAAAGAAGTGGAGCGTCTGGTGGCAGACGGAGTTTCAGAAGTAATGCTTCTGGGACAGAATGTTAATTCCTATGGAAAGACTCTGGAAAATCCGGTTTCTTTTGCGAAACTTCTGGAGATGCTGGAAGATATTGAAGGGCTGAAAAGAATCCGTTTCATGACTTCACACCCGAAGGATCTTTCCGATGAACTGATCGAGATTATGGCAAAAAGCAAAAAAATCTGTCATCATCTTCATCTGCCTCTTCAGTCCGGAAGCAGCCGTGTCCTGAAAGAAATGAACCGTCGTTACGACAAAGAAAAATATCTGAATCTTGTAGACAAGATCCGTACTGCAATTCCGGATATTTCTCTTACTACTGATATTATCGTAGGTTTTCCGGGAGAGACAGAAGAAGATTTCCAGGAGACTCTTGATGTTGTTGCAAAATGCGGCTATGATACAGCATTTACCTTCCTTTATTCCAAGAGAAGCGGAACACCTGCTGCCCGGAAAGAAGATCAGGTACCGGAAGATGTGGCAAAAGAGCGTTTCAACCGCCTTCTGGCGCTGGTTCAGCAGGAAGGAAGAAAGCGTTCATCACGTTTTGAAGGAACCGTGCAGGAAGTTCTTGTGGAAGAGGAAAGCAAAGAAAAAGGCATTTTTACAGGAAGAACAGAGTATAACCTTCTGGTGCATTTTCCGGGAACAGAAGCGCTTCTGGGTAAATATGTGAAAGTAAATCTTGAAGAGTGCAGAGGATTTTATTATCTTGGAACACTTGCTGAATAAAGGAGAGACAGAAATGGATATTTATCTGGCACCTCTTGAAGGCATTACCGGATATGCGTACAGAAATGCGGTTCATCAGTGTTTCGGAGGTTATGACAAATATTTTATCCCTTTTATCCGTGCAAAACAAAATCTGAGATTCAGTTCACGGGAAACGAAAGATATCCTTCCGGACAATAATAAGGGAATGTATGCGGTTCCGCAGATTCTTACCAGAAATGCGGAAGATTTCCTGAATACAGCCAGACAGATCAGGGAGTTTGGATATAATGAGATCAATCTGAACCTTGGCTGTCCATCCAAAACTGTTGTGTCCAAAGGCTGTGGATCAGGATTTTTAAGTGAGCCGGAAGAACTGGATTGTTTTCTGGAAAAAATATTCAGTGGGTTTGATGGCAGGATTTCTATTAAAACAAGGATTGGCGTTGATGATGCGGAAGACTTTCCGGTGCTGATGGATATATATAATAAATATCCTCTGAAAGAACTGATTATACATGCAAGGGTGCAGAAAGACTTTTATAAAAACACTCCAAATCTTGATGTATTTCAGGAGGCACTTCAAAACAGTAATAACCCGGTGTGTTATAATGGAGATATATTCACAAAAGATGATTATGAGAAATTCCACAGCCGTTTTCCGGAGGTGAACTGTATTATGACCGGTAGGGGAGTACTTGCGAATCCTGCACTTGCCCGTGAGATTAAAGGCGGCCCGTCTCTCACGAAAGAAGAACTGCAGAACTTCCATGATGTGGTTTACAGTTCCTACTGTGAAAATATGTCCGGAGACCGAAATGTTCTTTTTAAAATGAAAGAACTGTGGTTTTATATGGCACCGATGCTGACTGAAAGTAAGAAATATGCAAAAAAAATAAAAAAGTGTGAGAGATGTACAGTGTATGAAAACATTGTAAAAGAATTCTTTTTATCACAGAGTCTAATTATTTCGTAAAAAAAGGAGTATCTTCATAATGGATGAAGGTACTCCTTTTGCCGTTATTCAGTTGTATAACCGGAATCGTTATTATCTTCGTTTATATAATCGTCGCCCGAAGTATCAGCGCCCGGATCGTAGGAGTCCTGATTATCTTCAGAAGAAGTATCTTCCTGAGGATAATCGATCTGATCATCACTGCCGGTGGTATCCTGAGAAGTATCGTAACCCTGATCAGAATCATCTTCTACATAGTCACCGTTATCTTCTGTATCATAAGAAGTATCCGTGTCTGTAGAAGTATCTGTGTCTGCAGAAGTATCGGTGTCCGTGGTATAGTCGGTGTTATCAGAGGAGGTGTCTGAGTCTTCACTGTAGTCGTAATTGCTGTCCTGTGTATAGATAGTAAAGCCGGCATCCTCGGCAGCCTCCTGAGATTCTTTTTCGGCATCGGCAGCAGTTTCGGGAGCTTCTTTAAAAGTTTTACGTGCCCTGGCTACTGTGGCATCTTTTGGGATTACTGCAGTAAGAAGAAGCATGGCGCAGCAGAAGAGAGCAGCCATTCCTACAATTCGCAATTCATTTTTGTATTTCATAATCATTCCTCTTGATCTTATTGTTTTTTGTAACTGTTCACAGATAATATCCCGTGAGGTGTTTTGCCATGAATATGCCAAAATCCCGAGACATACGGGGCAAAATCCCATCACCGAAGGTGATTTGGAATGGATTTTGATCAAGTTGCTGTGAACGGCGTGAACAGTAACATTTTTTTTAGTATAACATGTTTTGATGTGATTTTGTATTTTTTATGTGAAAAAAAGATGATATACTATATATAACTGTTTCGTGGGTGAAGGAAAAATTTAATGGAGGATGGAGTTGAGAAAAAATGAAAAAGAGTAAATATGAAATTGACATGTGCAATGGAAGTATCATGGACAAACTGATATCCTTTTCATTGCCATTAATGTTGTCTGGAATCCTGCAGCTTCTTTTTAATGCAGTAGATATCATTGTGGTGGGAAGATTTACCGGAAGTCAGGCACTGGCAGCAGTTGGTTCTACCACAGCGCTGATCAATATTTTTACCAATCTGTTTATTGGGATCTCTCTGGGTGCGAACGTTCTGGCAGCACGTTTTTATGCTTCCGGCAAAGAGAAAGAAATGTCAGAGACAGTACATACATCTATTACCCTGGCACTGATCAGTGGACTTGTTATGGCACTGGCAGGAGTATTGCTTGCAAGATTCGCACTGAATCTTATGGGAACTCCGAATGATGTAATTGACCAGTCCGTTCTTTATATGAGGATTTATTTTCTGGGAATGCCTTTCTTTATGCTTTATAACTATGGAGCTGCCATATTAAGGGCAGTAGGGGATACCAAAAGACCATTGTTTTTCTTGGTGATCTCAGGTATGACCAATGCAGTTCTGAACCTTGTACTGGTTATTGTGTTTCATATGGGAGTGGCAGGTGTAGCCATAGGAACTATTGTATCTCAGCTGATCTCTAGTATTCTGGTGCTTCGCTGTCTCTACACTTCCAATACCAGTTACCGGCTGTATTTTTCAAAATTAGGAATCAAAACACAGTATCTGAAGCAGATCTTCCAGGTAGGAATACCGGCAGGTATCCAGAGTACAGTGATCAACCTGTCCAATGCCCTTTTGCAGTCTTCTGTAAACTCTTTTGGTTCTGTGGCAATGGCAGGATATACTGCTGCCAATAATATTTTTGGCTTTCTCTATATGTCTGTCAATGCAGTCACCCAGTCCTGTATGAGTTTCACCAGTCAGAACTATGGAGTAAAGAAACTGAAAAGAATGGACAGAGTACTTCTGGACTGTATGATCCTTTCTGTCGGTGTGGCACTGACCCTTGGCTGTGGAGCGTATTTCTTTGGACCGGAACTTCTGAAGATCTACACCAGTGATGCAGATGTAATCCGCTGTGGCGTGGAAGTCCTTGCCTTTACTACAGTACCATATTTCTGTTGTGGTATTATGGATCTGCTCCCGGGAGCCCTCCGGGGAATGGGACATTCCGGAGTACCTATGATTCTTTCGATTATCGGTACCGTAGGAACCAGGATTGTGTGGGTCTTTGGACTTTTCCCTGCACACAGGTCTTTGAGTTTCCTGTTTATTTCCTATCCGGTATCCTGGATCCTTACGATCCTTATGCAGGCAGTGTGCTTCTACTTCGTGAGAAAACATGTGCATCAGTCAGTGAACCAGAATCTAGCATAAATTTTTGTTATATTTAATATACAAGGGATGAAATTTACATTTTATATCGATACTTTTATAATAGGGCATAAAAGGAGGCTTTATTATGAGCACAATTTTTCCAAGAGAAGAAAAAGCAGAACAGATATTTGATGAGATTCTCAAAAACCCTCATGCCTGCGAACGTTTGAAAGATACGTTTTTTGAAGCAATTCCATCAGCGGAAGAAAGTGAAGGTGCAGGAACAGACATTCCGGGAACTGTTTTTGCGGCAGCTCTATTTACTGCATACGAAAATAAAGATCTGTCTGCATTTATGATGGCAGTCTGCAACAGCAGTGTATTTGATCTTCTGCGAAATTCGTTTCTAATTCCGATACGTTTTAATGATAAGGGTGTAGAAAATCCCATATTTCTTACGGACGAAAATGGAGATTTGTTGTCTGGGTCACATCAGCATGCCTGTGCGAAAAAATACAAAATGTTTCATAAGCTGTATGAACAGCAGGATGAGATACCGGATTATCATATGTACATGGCGGACGGATTTCGGGAAAAACATGGTTATAATGAGAAGGGGGAGATTGAGACATTCAGAATTTCAGAACACACAGGAATTCTTATGCTTTTTGAATTTCCGGAATCTGTTACACTGGAGATTAACGAAGAAAGAATTTATGCCATTATATGGAAATATCTGATGAAATTACAGGAAGAGCTGCCCCGGGCATTAATGTATTATGGAAGACGTGATGAGAATGGAGTTGAAAAAAACACCAGCAAACTTGGAATTTTTCTTCCGTTCTGCCATTTTGAACATGAAATGGAAAAAACAGTTGAGCTTGCCAACGGTATCGGTCTTGGATGTCGTGAGGCAATCCTGGCAGAAATAAAGGCTCTGAAAAATGATCCTAAAAACAAAACAGCCGGGGTGTGAATAAAATGCAGCAATTAATAAGAAAAAACCATATGGATATATCTTGGCATGAATATACAGATGAAGATGGCGCCAATGTTCCTGTTACGCAGGCAAGTCTTACAGAAAAGGCATCCATTATCGGACGAGTTGGGATTATGTTACTTTCCTGTGGAACTGGTGCCTGGCGGGTCAGAAGTTCTATGAATACACTTGCTGAAATTATGGGAATTACCTGTACAGCAGATATAGGTCTGATGTCCATAGAGTATACCTGTTTTGATGGTCAGGATGGCTTTTCCCAATCTCTTTGTCTGACCAATACAGGAGTAAATACATCAAAACTAAATCGGCTGGAGCATTTTATCCAGGAATTTGAAGTTGACGGAAAAGATATGTCAGGTGAGGAATTACATGTACTGCTTGATAACATAGAAAAAATTCATGGACTGTACTCACCGATTGCACTTGGTTTTGCGGCTGCTCTGGCCTGCGGCGGATTTACTTTCTTGCTTGGTGGAGGCCCCATTGAAATGTTCTGCGCTTTTATAGGTGCAGGAATTGGAAATTTTCTTCGTTGTAAACTGAGTAAACATCATTTTACTTTATTTTTGTGTATTGTGTCTTCTGTATCACTTGCATGTCTTGTTTATGCGGGACTTCTCAAAATTGGTGAGATGCTGTTTGGGATTTCCATCCAGCACGAGGCAGGGTATATCTGTGCGATGTTGTTTATTATCCCGGGTTTTCCATTTATTACCAGTGGAATTGACCTTGCCAAATTGGATATGCGGTCCGGGACAGAGCGACTGATGTATGCATTGATTGTGATTCTGGTAGCAACCATGGCGGCCTGGCTTATGGCATTAATCCTTCATTTGCAGCCAGTTGATTTCCTGAAAATATCTTTACCAGTTGGAGCCTGGATTTTGCTTCGTCTTATTACAAGTTTTTGTGGGGTATTTGGATTTTCAATTATGTTTAACAGCCCGGTCCGGCTGGCTGCAACAGCAGCAGGAATAGGTGCCATTGCAAATACTCTTCGACTGGAGATGGTTGATATGACTGCCATACCACCTGCAGGAGCTGCTTTTGTAGGTGCACTGACAGCAGGAATCCTGGCATCGCTGATTAAAAATAAAGTAGGATATCCAAGAATTTCCCTGACAGTTCCATCTATTGTGATAATGGTTCCGGGTATGTATCTTTACAGAGGGTTTTATAATCTGGGAATCATGTCCCTAGGTCCGGCAGCGTCCTGGTTTGCATCAGCGATACTGATTATTGCCGCGTTGCCGCTGGGACTGATATTTGCAAGGATACTGACAGATAAAACAGTCCGGTACTGTACATAAACAAAAACAGGTCTGATTGCTCAAATTAACAGATGGATTATAAAAAGGTACTGAAAACCTCCTGATGGTGGTTTCCGGTACTTTTTTTGTCAGAGAGAAAAATAGAATAACAGGATATGAGTCCGATAAAAGAAAATGACGTGCAAGAACCACTGACTGTAAATGGGGCTGTTGGAAGACTCATGACTGTAATTGGTGCATATACAAAGAAAAATCCCCGAGAAATCGGGGACTTTTCTCACGCCGCACCGCTATCAGTGTGACGTCATAATATGATCTCACAAACAGGAATGCGGATGAAATGCACAGTCCGGTTGTTGTAAAATGGCTACATGAATTAAAAGACGCGAGGAGTCGAGCCTATGTGCCATGAAATGGAAAAGATTTATAGAGAAGGAATGGAAAGCGGGGAATTAAAGGCAAAAAAAGAAACAGCTCTTTCTATGGCAGAAGAGGGGATGGATGTTAAGAAAATTGCCCGCCTGGTTAAAGTAATCGAAGACGATATCCAGAAATGGATTGATGAAAACATGTGTGTAGCGAAGTAAATAAAAATGATATTATAGTGGGTAAGCCGGTTTTCGACTTACCCATTTATATTAAAAGTTAGAAATTTTGAGCACTATGTCCAACAATTCTAAATAGCAATATACAATAAAAGCAGATACATAAGCTGTTCTTTTAATGAAAAATGCAGCAATCCGGGCTGCTCCCATGCTTTTGCCGGATATGCTTTTTCAAAAAAGTCTCCATCTTTCCAATAGAGTCCATAAATTAGAAGACGTTTCCCCTCCCGGATAGCTTCCGGCTCCATAATCAGCTCCCAACGAACCTGATCCATAAGGTGAAGATAAAGTGATACACATAGAACCAGGTTACTGGTACGATTGTGTGTAAGAAACTTCTGCTCCAATAATGAGGGCATTTCAAAAGAAATCTTAAAATCATTAAAAATTTTTCTGTATTCTATATAAAACTCCCATAAAGTAGCAGGTGTGATCTTATATCTTGCAGTGCGTGCAGATAAAAGAAATTGCCTCGGGCCAGAGGCCGCTGTTTGGTTAAGAAGAGCTTGTTTTACGGCAGATTTCACGGATTTTCCAATCAGTTCACCAAGTTTGGAATGTCCAGAAGCATCCGTAAGAGTTCTGGTACCACAAAGATTAGAAGCGATTACAATTCCATCAGTCCCAGAACCTGTTGCGATTTCTTCGGAATAGCAGCTTCCCAGTAATAACTGAGAAACAGCAGCAGCTTTCGATTCTCCACAAAGCATCAGTGCTCTGGACATTGCTGTATCAGTCAAATTCTGATTAATGAACAGAAAAATATTGATTGTTCCAGGAAGAAGCATTTCATAATTTCCGTCCTCTTCGTAGTAAGAAGCGGGATCACCGGGATGCATGCCATTGGAGTCAATTCCACCGGTCACAACAGCAGTTACCGTAAGATCCCGGAAGCATACTTCTTCTATAGCACGTAATTCAGTCCAGGCTGCGGTACTTAAGGCAGTAGTGCAGGAGGGTGAAAGACCAAGGGCGTGGACATGTGCAGCTAGATCTTTTTCATAAGTATCTCCAAGCATTTTACATTCATAAGAACCATTCATACAATTGATATTTACAGCATGAGAAAGGTGTCTTGTAAGGCCTCCGTTTAAAGGACTTGTGCTAAGAACTTTTGCTTTTTGTGAAAAAGTGAAGATGGTATTCCCCAATTTTTGCTCGCTGGTAAAAAATGTATTCATTACGTTTCCTTCTTGTATGTTTTTTATTTATTTTATTAATATCTTTTGCTTACGTCAATTGAAAGTGTTATCTTCTATATACTTTCGGGTATCAAAGGATATTGACTGGATGAAAGGGAAGGCTGATAGGACATTTAATGAAAATTAGATATAAAAAATGTATGTACAAAAGGTGAGAACTTGTCGTTATAAAACAATACTTTTATATAAGTACAAAATAGTCTAAAATCTCAAAAAAATAATTTTTTTAAATTTTTCAGCTTTAATGAGAAAAAAAGTATAATAATTCGCAAAAAAAAGTTAGTTGCACTTAATAGCTATTAATGCAGGATTTTAAGGACCTATGTTATAATCATATTGCTGGAGCGAAGAACGCTCCAAAAAAAATCTCAGCGAGTTAGTCTTGTGAAACCGACTAAGTCACTGAAAAAAGTAAAAATTAATTTGGTATTTACAGGATCAACCTGTGATACATAGATCGCAATATTTCGATGGCCATGAGGGAGGGGCGACTTTGAAAAAGGATGAATATAGTTTGTTGGCATTATTCGGAAATATAGATGATGAATACATTACCCAGGCATTACAGTCGTGGAAAAGGCAGACGAGACGATTCATGATATATCATATTGGGAGAAAAGCTGCCTGTTTGGTAGTTATTGTGATATTGGGACTTTGCTTGGCATTTCACGATATTATGTTGAAATTACAGATATGTTGCGAAAAAAAACACAGCCGGAAGCAAACAACGATAAAATTCTTATATCCGTTAAAGAAGCCTGTGAGCTTATAGGACTTTCTGAGAAAATAATGAGATCGTTGATGAATGAAAACTGTTTCATGGTACGGATTGGGCGTAGAACACTGATTGATAAGAAAAAATTTCAAAAATGGATAGATCGGCAGTCTTGAAAGCTTTTTTTTGTTGTGCTAAAATATATATCCAGTGCCATGCATTATCATCAGAAAGGCTGGTGGTGTTATGGGCAAAAACTTAAAGGGTAAAGAATTAGGAAAAGGATTATATCAAAGAAAAGATAGACGATAAGAGGTCAGAATTTTCGTTCGCGGTACAGGAAAAACGTTTTCAATTTATGGTACAAATTTACAATATCTAAAAAAAGAAAGAAATGCCTACCTTGCTAATGTTGCCCCCGGAATTGCAGGATATGATCCTAGAATTTCTGTTTCAAAGTGGTATGAAAAATGGATGCTTATTTATGTGGTGCATTCTGTTAAAGCAACCACTTTAAGTAACTATATAAATGGTTTTGAGCGAGTAAGAGAATATATTGGTTACATGAGGTTAATAGAGGTTCGTCCAACACATATATGTCTTAGTATATATGACACTCATCGTTTCCTTGAGAGCTGCAAGAATACCCGGTATTATGAACTCTTTTTTATTCTTCTTCATACAGGATTACGTATAGGGGAAGCACTTGCCCTAGAATGGTGTAATCTTGACTTTAAGCATGAAAAGCTTCGTGTATATAAAACCTTAAACAGAGTTACAAAATATTATGATTCGAAAGGAAATGAACTTCCTGAAAGGTATTCTACTATTCAGATTACAACACCAAAGAAAAGTGCCAGCAATAGAAAGGTTCCATTAACGGATGCAGTGATTGCTGCTTTTATGAGCTGGAAGGAAAACAGGATCGTGATAAAGAAAAACTGGGAAAAAACTGGGGAAAACCAAATATACTTTTAAAAAAATATCCCGGTCTGATTTTTACAACATCTTCAGGAAGAAGTTATTTTCCGTCATACTTTTGTAACAAGATGCACTCAATCGGGAATGGATGCTGCTACAGTAAAGAAAATAGCTGGACACTCTGATGAAAAAATGACTAATTATTATACACACATTGAAGAAGAACATATAGATGACGAATACGAACTGTATATTCAAAAATACGGAACAGAAAGCTGATTTTGCTGATGAAATGAGATTTTAGGAAGAGGTTTAAATATTTGGAAAAAACAAGAAACACTGAAGAAGAAAAAAAAATGGGTCAAAAGTGGGTCAAAGAGGAACATAAAGCATCTACATGCCGCGTAAATACAGGGTTTCCAGTTAACACAGGGAAATTATCACCGATGATGAGAGAGTACTGTAAAACAAAAGAAGAATATAAAGATGCAATTCTGTTTTACAGACTTGGAGATTTTTATGAAATGTTCTTTGATGATGCATTGCTGGTATCGAGAGAACTTGAGCTTACACTGACAGGTAAGGACTGTGGGCTGGAAGAAAGAGCGCCTATGTGTGGCATCCCTTTTCATGCGGCAGAAACATACATAAAAAGACTGATCGAAAATGGACATAAGGTTGCAATCTGCGAACAGGTGGAAGACCCGAAGAAAGCAAAAGGACTGGTAAAAAGAGAAGTGATACGTGTGGTCACTCCGGGAACAACACTGGATGCCACGTCACTGGATGAATCCAAGAACAATTATCTGATGTCAATTGTATCAATGGAAGATCATTTTGGGTGTGCCATTGCGGATATTACTACAGGTGACTGTTTTCTTACAGAAGTTGACCGTCCACAGAAACTTCTGGATGAGATTAACAAATTCGTACCTGCAGAGATTATCTGTAATGACGCTTTTTTTATGAGTGGTGTTGATACAGAAGATCTGAAAGACAGACTCAAAATCTGTATCTTTCCGCTTGACAACTGGTATTTTGATGATACTCTCTGCAAAAGAACGCTGAAAGAACATTTTCATGTAAATACATTGGAAGGTCTTGGAATTCAGGATTATGACAGTGGTGTAATTGCAGCAGGTGCACTGTTTCAGTATCTGACAGAAACCCAGAAGACGGCATTGTCTCATATGGCTACCATACGGCCATATACGGCTGAGAAATTTATGCTTATCGACAGTTCCAGCCGCCGTAACCTGGAACTTGTAGAAACACTGAGAGAAAAGCAAAAAAGAGGTTCTCTTCTCTGGGTCCTGGACAAGACAAGAACAGCTATGGGAGCCAGAACACTGAGAAGTTATGTGGAACAGCCACTGATTGATGCAGAAGAAATCAACCGCAGGCTTGATGCAGTGGAAGAGCTTACACAGAAACCGATGCTGAGAGATGAGATCCGAGAGTACCTGAATCCGGTTTATGATCTGGAACGTCTGATCAGCCGTATCAGTTATCAGTCGGCAAATCCAAGAGACATGGTTGCTTTTGCCTCCTCGCTTGAAATGATTCCTTATATCCGACAGGTGCTTAAAGAATTTCAGGTGCCGGTACTGAAACAGATTTATGAAGATATGGATCCTCTGGAAGATGTTACAGCACTGATCAAAAAGTCTATCGTAGATGAACCACCTATTGCGCAGAAAGATGGCGGTATTATCCGTGAAGGATATAATGAAGATGTAGATAAATTCCGAAGATCCAGAACCGATGGTAAAAAGTGGCTGACAGAACTGGAAGCGAGAGAAAAAGAACGTACAGGAATTAAAACTCTCAAGGTTAAATACAGCCGTGTGTTCGGATATGCACTGGAAGTTACTAATTCATTCAAAAATCTTGTCCCTGAAGATTATGTCCGTAAACAGACACTTACAAACGCAGAACGATACATCACGAAGGAACTGAAGGATCTGGAAGATCTGATCCTCGGAGCTGAAGACCGGCTTTATGCTCTTGAATATGAACTTTTTGCAGATGTAAGAGAAAAAGTGGGCAGGGAAGTTGTACGTATACAGAAGACAGCCAAGGCAGTTGCAGCTCTGGATGTTTTTGCTTCGCTGGCTCTTGTTGCAGAGAGGAACAATTTTGTAAAACCAAAAGTAAATGAAAACGGGGTACTGGATATCAAGAATGGCCGTCATCCTGTTGTTGAGCAGATGATCGAAAACGATATGTTCATAGCGAATGATACTTATCTGGATAACCAGAAAAAACGTGTATCTATTATTACGGGACCTAATATGGCCGGTAAATCAACTTACATGCGTCAGACGGCGCTGATCGTACTGATGGCACAGATCGGAAGTTTTGTTCCTGCCGAAAAAGCGAATATAGGAGTTGTTGACCGTATCTTTACAAGGGTAGGAGCGTCCGATGACCTTGCCAGCGGACAGAGTACCTTTATGGTTGAGATGACAGAAGTGGCTAATATTCTCAGAAATGCAACATCCAGGAGCCTTCTGATTCTGGATGAGATAGGAAGAGGAACCAGTACTTTTGACGGACTTGCCATTGCATGGGCAGTGATAGAACATATAAGTAATGTGAAACTCTGCGGAGCCAAGACTCTTTTTGCTACACATTATCATGAACTGACGGAACTGGAAGGCAAGATTCCGGGCGTGAATAATTATTGTATAGCAGTCAAAGAAAAAGGAGATGATATTGTTTTTCTCCGTAAAATCGTAAAAGGCGGTGCAGATAAGAGTTATGGTATTCAGGTGGCGAAACTTGCCGGAGTGCCGGATTCTGTTATTAACAGAGCCAAAGAACTGGTGGAAGAGCTCAGTGACGCAGATATCACGGCAGCGGTAAAGGATCTTACCGCACCGAAGAAAAAGCAGAAGATTGTTTACGATCAGGTGGATATGGCACAGATGTCATTGTTTGATACTGTACAGGATAACGATATTGTTGACGAAATACGTGATCTGGATATGACAAATCTGACACCTATGGAGGCAATGAATATTTTATATAATCTGCAGAATAAAATCAAAAATCGCTGGTAGAAACTAGGAGGTCGCTTTGAGAAAAATTGCAGTTTTGGATCAGAATACTATTGATAAGATCGCAGCAGGAGAAGTTGTAGAGCGCCCTTCTTCTGTAGTAAAAGAACTGGTGGAAAACGCTATTGATGCAGGAGCTACTGCGGTTACTGTGGAAATAACAGACGGTGGAAAGAAACTGATCCGTATCACCGACAATGGAGCTGGAATGGAGGCAGATCAGATTCCGCTTGCGTTCCTCAGACATGCTACAAGTAAAATCGAAAAAGTAGAAGATCTGGAGCATATTGCTTCACTGGGATTCCGTGGTGAGGCACTTTCCAGTATTGCGGCGGTGTCTCAGGTGGAACTGATCACGAAAACACCTGCAGCGGTCAGTGGTTCCAGATATGTTATAGAAGGTGGTGTTGAGCATTCACTTGAGGAACTTGGCGCACCGGATGGAACGACATTTCTGGTAAGAAATCTTTTTTATAATACTCCTGCGAGAAGCAAATTTCTGAAGGCGGATATGACAGAAGCAAATTATATTCATACAATGATGGAACAACTTGCTCTTTCCCATCCTGAAATATCATTTAAATATATACAGAACAAACAGGTGAAACTTCATACATCTGGAAATTACAGTGTCAAAGATGTGATTTACAGTGTTTATGGAAGGGATATTGCAAAAGCTCTGCTGGAAGTTTCTGTTGAAAATCAGTTTATGAAAATTGTCGGTTTTATTGGAAAGCCGGAAATTGCCAGAGGGAACCGTTCTTTTGAAAATTATTATATCAATGGCCGTTATGTAAAAAATAATATTATCACAAAAGCCATAGAAAACGCTTACAGAGGATTTCTGATGCAGCACAAGTTTCCATTTGTTTCACTCAGAATGGAAATGGAAGGAAATGATCTCGATGTAAATGTTCATCCTGCAAAAAGAGAAGTGCGTTTTGCCAGGGAACAGGAAGTTTATGATATCATTTACGATGCTGTCAGAGGTGCGCTTACAAGACGGGAGATGATACCAAAGGTTTCGGCAGGCCCTGATCACACAGAACACGGAGATAAAAAGGAAACTGTAAAATCAGTCCAGGTTCCAGAACCTTTTGAGCAGAAACGCCGGGAGGTATTGTATGAAGCACAAAAGAGTGCAAAACCGGTGGAAAGCAATCTGGAGAAAGAAACACCAGTTTCTGTGCTTAAAGAACCATCAGCACCGTATCGCCCAGTAGAATCTACTGGTAAAACTACTGTGGTTTCTCATGTGGGATCGGTGACAGATGAGCCCAGGACGGCTGCGTTTACGAAAGATGAAGAAGAGATGTTCAGCGGAACTCTCAGAGAAAACCAGAAACGGGATGAAGAGAGAAAACTGTCAGAAATTTCAAAGCAGGCAGAAGCACCAAAGCTTCAGGAGAAAGAACCTGAAGTGCAGGAAGAACTACAGAAGAAACCGGAAGTACAGGAAGAACCGGCACCGAAGCAGTTAGAACTTTTTGAGGAGAAGCTGCTTGCACCGGAATCACGAAGTCGTATTGATCTGATCGGACAGATATTTGACACTTACTGGCTGGTGCAGTTTGGGGATAATTTTTATATTATTGACCAGCATGCGGCTCATGAAAAAGTATATTATGAACGACTTGTGAAACAATTCAGGGAACATTCTATTGATTCACAATACCTGAATCCACCGCTGATCATTTCCCTGAGTATGCAGGAAGAGGAAGTCCTGAAAGCAAATACGGATTATTTCAGACAGTTTGGATTTGAAATTGAGAATTTTGGAGGAAGAGAATACTGTGTGAGCGCAGTGCCTTCTAATTTGTATGGCCTTACGGAAGAAAATCTTTTTCTGGAGATGCTTGATAACCTGGCTGCAAATAACAGTAAAGATGCACTTGATATTTTTGCCTCAAGAATTGCAACTATGGCATGCAAGGCAGCGGTAAAGGGAAATCATGCAATGTCTGTTCAGGAGGCTGAGAAACTGATTGATGAACTCCTGACGCTGGAAAATCCGTACCATTGTCCTCATGGACGTCCTACTATTATTGCAATGACAAGGACTGAACTGGAAAAGAAATTTAAGAGAATTGTATAGGAGGCGGAAATGAAAAAACCATTGATCGTGCTGACGGGTCCTACAGCAGTGGGAAAAACAAGTCTTTCTATTTCACTGGCAAAAGCTGTAAATGGTGAAATCATATCTGCCGATTCCATGCAGGTATATAAAAAAATGGATATTGGTTCAGCGAAGATCCGTCCGGAAGAAATGCAGGGTGTGAAGCATTATCTGGTGGATGTTCTGGAGCCTGAAGAAGAATTTCATATTGTGAAATTTCAGCAGATGGCAAAAGAAGCCATGGAAAAAATCTATGCTAAGGGAAAAATCCCGATTCTCGTAGGAGGAACCGGATTTTATATCCAGGCTGTAACCAGAGATATTGATTTTACAGAGGCGCAGCAGGAAAATACGTATCGAACAGAGCTAGAGGCTCTGGCTGAGGAAAAAGGTGCGGAATTTCTGCATGATATGCTTCGTAAGGTTGATCCGGCAAGTGCTGATGCGATTCATGCGAATAATGTTAAACGAGTGATCCGTGCACTTGAATTTTATCATCAGAACGGAACTCCAATCTCGGCTCACAATGAGGAGCAGAAAAAACAGACAAGTCCGTATGATCTGGCATATTTTGTTTTGAATGCACCGAGAGATATTCTCTATGAGAGAATTGATAAACGAGTGGATCAGATGATGGATGAGGGTTTGATCAAAGAAGTAGAAGACCTTAAAAATGAAGGTTGCCATCGGGGCATGGTTTCTATGCAGGGACTTGGATATAAAGAGATACTTGATTATCTGGATGGCGTATATCCTCTGGAAGAAGCGGTGCGTATTCTTAAAAGAGATACAAGACATTTTGCAAAAAGACAGCTTACATGGTTCCGTCGTGAATCGGATGTGATCTGGGTCGATAAGGATAAATTCAACTGGGATGAAAAAGAAATCCTGGATTATATGGTAAATATTTGCAGGGAAAGGAATTTGATTTAAAATGAAAGAACTTTATGAACAGCTTGGGATATCTTCTCAGGTTTATGATTTTGGAGCTAAGATAGAGGAAGCTTTAAAAGAGAGATTTGCAGAATTTGACAGAATAGCAGAATACAATCAGCTTAAAGTACTGATGGCTATGCAGAAAAACAAAGTAAGTGCTGAGTGTTTCCAGTCCTCATCAGGATACGGATATGATGATTATGGACGTGATACTCTTGAAAAAGTCTATGCAGATACTTTCCATACCGAGGCATGCCTGATCCGTTCTCAGATCACCTGTGGTACACATGCGCTTGCAATTGCTCTTTTTGGAAATCTTCGTCCGGGAGATGAGATCCTTGCACCGGCAGGAAAACCATATGATACTCTTGAAGAAGTAATCGGTATCCGTCCGTCCAGAGGCTCTCTTGCAGAATATGGTGTTACTTATAAGCAGGTTGATCTCAAAGAAGATAATACTTTTGATTATGATGCCATTTGTGCTGCAATCAATGAAAAGACCAGACTTGTTGAAATCCAGCGTTCCAAAGGATATCAGACACGTCCTTCTTATTCAGTGCAGCAGATCGGAGAATTGATCGCATTTGTCAAGAGTATTAAACCGGATGTGATCTGTATGGTAGATAACTGCTATGGAGAATTTGTTGATACTGTGGAGCCAAGTGATGTTGGTGCAGATATGATCGTCGGTTCTCTTATTAAAAATCCGGGCGGTGGTCTTGCGCCAATTGGCGGATATATCGCAGGAACTAAAGAATGTGTTGAAAATGCGGCAACCCGTATGACATGTCCGGGACTTGGAATGGAAGTCGGAGCCTCCCTTGGTGTGAACCGTTCTTTCTATCAGGGATTCTTCCTTGCACCGATGGTGACAAAGGGGGCTCTAAAGGGCGCTGTTTTTGCAGCTAATATTTATGAAAAACTCGGATTTCCGGTAATTCCGAACGGAAGCGAACCTCGTCAGGATATCATTCAGGCGGTTACATTTGGTACACCTGAAGGTCTTATTGCATTTTGTCAGGGAATCCAGGCAGCAGCTCCTGTAGACAGCTATGTTGCTCCGGAACCGTGGGATATGCCAGGTTATGACAGTAAAGTTATTATGGCAGCAGGTGCATTTGTACAGGGATCTTCTATTGAACTTTCCGCAGACGGGCCGCTGAAACCACCGTATGCTGCATATTTTCAGGGAGGACTTACCTGGGAGCATGCCAAATTCGGTGTTTTGATGTCACTTCAGAAGCTTGTTGATGCAAAAATCGTAACTCTTTAAATCTTTGAGGATAATAAAATGGGCGACAAACTACAGGTGATCGTTGTCGGAGGCGGAGCTTCAGGCCTTATGGCAGCAGTCATTGCAGCGCAAAATGGTGCCGCAGTCACGGTTCTTGAACAGAACGAGAATCCGGGACGCAAGATATGCGTAACCGGTAACGGAAGATGTAATCTTACCAATAAAGATATGCGCCCTGAGATATTTCGGGGTGAACATCCTGAAATAGTTGAGAGCGTTCTGGATCAGTTTACACTGGAAAATACGATAGATTTTTTTGAAGAGATTGGTGTTGCTTTTACTGACCGTAAGGGCTGGCTTTATCCGAGAAGTAATCAGGCCAAATGTATCACGGAGCTCCTTGTTCTAAAATGCAGAGCCTTAAAAGTCAAGATCAAAACCAGAGAAAAAGTGGAAGCTGTTTCTTTTGAAAACGGTCGATGGAAGGCAAAAACTTCGGGCTGGATGTATGAGGGTGATCGGGTGATCCTTGCAAACGGTTCAAAAGCTTCACAGGTTCCTGGCTCTGACGGCAGCGGTTATGAGATTGCAAAAAGGCTGGGATATCGGATCATCAGTCCACTTCCCGCTCTTACCGGACTTAAGTGTAAAGGTAATAATTTTTCAGCCTGGGCAGGCATCCGTACTGATGCAGAGGTGTCTCTGAAAATCGACGGACAGGTGCTCCTGAAAGAAAGCGGGGAAGTTCAGCTTACTGATTATGGTGTATCTGGTATTCCTGTATTTCAGCTGAGCCGCTTTGCAATCCGTGCACTTGATGATGGAAGAAGAGTAAGCCTTTCTGTGAATTTCCTTCCTGAATACACGAAGGAATCACTGAAGAAATGTCTGGAAAAAAGAAGAGAACTATGTCCGTATCAGTCAGATGCAGAACTTCTTCTTGGACTTCTGCCGGACAAGCTGATCAAAATGTTTCATAAACAAAAATCTGATCTTTGTCAGACGATCACAGAATATACGCTGGAAGTAAAGGCAAGTACAGGATTTGAACAGGCACAGATCTGCTCAGGAGGCATTGATACAACACAGGTGAATACTAAAACTCTGGAATCATTGCTGCACAGAGGCCTTTATTTTGCCGGAGAACTGCTCGATATTGACGGGCCGTGTGGTGGTTATAATCTTCAGTGGGCATGGTCAAGTGGTGCTGTGGCCGGCTTATACAGCGCAAAGGAGAATTTATGATTAGAATCACGCAGTTAAAGCTTCCGGTGGGACATAAACCGGAGCAGTTACGTAAAAAAATTGCCAGGACGCTGAAATGTGCTGAAGGTGCTTTTGAGTACGAGATCATCAGACAGTCGCTGGATGCAAGGCATAAAGACGATAAGAAGTTCGTTTATACAGTTGATGTCAAAATACCTGAAGAAAATAAGATTTTACGCAAGGTTCACAATAATAATATTATGTCAATCACTCCGAAGGAATATCAGTTTCCAGAGCCTGGCACAGAAGAACTGAACGTTTCGCCTGTTGTTGTAGGAAGTGGTCCGGCAGGACTTTTCTGTGCATGGTATCTGGCAAGAGCCGGTTATCGTCCGCTTGTGATCGAGCGTGGACAGGAAGCTCAGAAACGTAAAGAGACAGTAGACCATTTCTGGAAAGATGGTGTGCTGGATCCGGATTCCAATGTACAGTTCGGAGAGGGCGGTGCAGGAACTTTTTCAGATGGCAAACTGAATACGCTTGTCAAAGACCAAAATGGACGTAATCACGAAGTATTGAAGCGATTTGTAGAAGCCGGAGCTCCGAAGGAAATAATTTATCAGCACAAGCCACATTTAGGTACGGATGTATTGATCGGAATTGTTGAGACTCTGCGTTATCAGATCGAAGAGATGGGAGGAAGCTTCCGTTTTGAGACTAAACTGACAGATCTTCGTATTGAGAACGGTAAGCTCACAGCCATCGAAGTGAATGGTGACGAAATCATTCCGACAGAGGTGTGTGTTCTTGCACTCGGCCACAGTGCCAGAGATACTGTTTCTATGCTCCATAAAAGAGGCATTTTTATGGAACCGAAATCTTTTGCGGTCGGACTTCGTATGGAACACCCGCAGAAGATGATCAATTATGATCTTTACGGCGAGGAGGAAAATGAATTTCTCGGAGCTGCAAATTATAAAGTAACGCATACATGCGAGAATGGCCGTGGAGTTTATTCTTTCTGCATGTGTCCGGGCGGATATGTTGTTAATGCTTCTTCAGAGCCTGGAATGCTGGCTGTGAATGGGATGAGCTATCAGGCGCGTGACAGTAAAAATGCAAACAGTGCGCTTATTGTTACAGTCACTCCTGAGGATTTTCCGGAGGAAGGTCCGCTTGGTGGTGTTCAGTTCCAGAGAAATCTGGAAAAAGCTGCCTGGGTGCTTGGAAAGGGCAAAATTCCGGTACAGCTTTTTGGTGATTATAAGGCTCATCGTGCAAGCACAAATCTTGGAGAAGTTGAGCCTCAGATGAAGGGTGGATATGTTCTTACAGATGTACGTTCAATACTGCCGAAATCTATTGGTGATTCCATAGAAGAGGGAATTCTTGCGTTTGGCAGAAAGCTGGAAGGATTTGACCGTGACGATGCGCTTTTAAGCGGCGTGGAGAGCCGTACCTCCTCTCCTGTGAGAATCGTGCGAGACAAAACAGGTCTGGCCAATATTGGCGGAATCTATCCATGCGGCGAAGGCGCCGGTTACGCAGGAGGTATCACTTCCGCTGCGATGGACGGAATTAAGATCGCAGAGATGATTAGTAGTAAATATAAGTTTTACTCATGATGACCGATATAGATCAAAATGTTGTATAGATCAACAGAATGATAAAATTATGAATTTTTTAGGAGGGAGTGTACATCTCCCTCTTTTTATGCTAAAATGTGTTTTGATTCTTTCAGGAATCTTGCCATAGAGAGCGGCAGGTAAATGAAATGAAACAGACAATAAAAGAAATGCCGGAATCAGAACGCCCTTATGAGAAATGTGTCAGGGAGGGTGAGAATTCGCTCAGTGACAGTGAACTCCTTGCAGTGATTCTCCGATGCGGAACAAGGGGCAGAAGTTCTCTTGTACTTGCAAATGAAATTTTGAATTTTATGGAGCAGACTCCTTATCCCGGTCTTCCGGGAATCATACACAGTTCACTGCCTGATCTGAAGAAGATACATGGTATTGGTACAGTAAAGGCTGTCCAGCTGAAATGCATTGGTGAACTTGCCAAGCGGATAGCTGTGGCAGCAGCCAGGCCGGGACTCAGTTTTCGGAATCCGGATTCGATTGCAGCCTATTATATGGAACAGCTCCGCCATCAGGAACAGGAACTGATGATCTGTATGATGCTTGACAATCAGAATCATTTCCTTGGTGATTCTGTTATTTCCAAGGGAACCGTAAATGCTACACTTGTCACTCCAAGAGAAATTTTTGTTGAGGCAGTGAAGTATCATGCAGTCAGTCTGATTCTTGTCCATAATCATCCGGGAGGCAATCCCACACCAAGTACATGTGACAGAGAGGTTACGGAACGAGTCTTTCAGGCTGGAGAAATGTTGGGTATTCATCTGATCGATCATATTATTATCGGAGATCAGAAATATGTCAGCTTTAGAGAAGAAGGGCTGATCTGAGAATATCCATAATGAAGGGATCATTTTATGCTGTTAAGAAAAACCTATGGAATAGACTTGGGAAGCAGCAGTATTAAAGTCTATTCATTTTTTAGAAATAAAAGTTACATCGAGAAAAACATGATTGCATCCAAAGGACGCAAGATTATAGCCGTGGGCAATGAAGCATACGATATGTTTGAGAAGGCACCTGTTGATATCGTTGTAAATTCGCCGATGGCTTTTGGTATGATAGCTAATCTGGAACTACAGGAGATTGCCCTGTACAGTATGATGAAAAAAATAGACAAATTCCTGGGAGTGGGTTCTGATTTGTATTTTTCCATACCACTTGATATGACTGCTGTTGAAAAGCGTGCATATTATTATGTGGCAAATGGCCACTGGCTTCGAAAAAACCGTGTATTTATGGTGGAGGCGCCTGTTGCAGATGCAATTGCAATGGGAGTTGATTTTCAGAAAAATGAAGGCAGTATGATTGTAAATATCGGGGCACAGAGTACACAGTTTTCCATTCTAACCGGGGGAAAGATCATTATTGCCAAAAAGATTCCAATCGGCGGCAGACAGATGAATGAATCTATTTGTAGTGAAATACGTAAGAGATATAATCTGCAGATAGGTACCAGGACCGGAAAACGTCTGAAGATTGCAATGGGACGTCTGAATGATCAGCACAAGGATGCCCGTAAGGTGGTAGGGATTGACAGTATTTCCGGACTTCCAAGAGAGGAGATTATATCCGGATATGTGGTAAATGCGGGAATCATGGACTGTGTAAATGAGATTGCAGCAGAAATGAAAACATTTCTGGAGAGAATTCCACCTCAGATTGCATATCACATTTCCAGAGAGGGAATTTATCTTACCGGCGGAAGCACCAGAATTCCTTACATAGATAATTATCTGGCTAGTTATACCGGATTTTCATTCAATCTTTCAGATTTATATGAAACATCAACAGTAAAGGGACTGGAAAAAATTATCCGTGACCGCGAACTGCTGAAATGGGCACAGCCTGTTAAACAACGTAAGTTATAAAATACTGCAAAGAAAGTATGCAGCAATAATTATGATTTTTTAGGGGTATGATACATGAAAAACCTGAAAAAGAAATTTCAATTTCGTATACATTTAAAAAGTAAACATTTGCTTGTGATCATGACTTTTTTCTGTGGAAGTGCAGCAGTTGCAACACTTGCTTCAGGAATTACGACGGCACCATTTCAGGAAGCAGCCGGTATGATCGTAGTACCTTTTGAAAAGAGCATGTCGGCAATAGGAGTATGGCTTGGCAATCTTGAAAAAGAATTTCATGACAAACAGGATTTGATAAGCCAGAATGAAGAACTGCAGAATACGGTGGATACACTGACTGAACAGAATAATATACTTATCCAGAATCAGGCAGAACTGACAAGACTGGAAGAATTATACAAGCTGGATGAAGAATATTCCGACTATCCTAAAGTCGCAGCCAGGATCATTTCCAAAGATCCCGGGAACTGGTATGATACTTTTATGATCAACCGTGGAAGCAAAGATGGAATCAGGGTAGATAATAATGTCATTGCAGGGAAAGGTCTTGTTGGGATAGTGACAGAGGTTGGTACCAGCTGGGCTACTGTACGTTCAATTATTGATGACAGCAGCAATGTCAGCGCAATGACTGTTGGTACAGATGATACCTGTGTGGTAGAAGGTGACCTGGAGCTGATCGATGAGGGGAAACTCAGATTTACCCAGCTTTATGACCAGAATGATAAAGTAACAGTAGGCGAACGAATTGTTACTTCAAATATAAGTGAAAAATATGTCGAGGGTCTTTTTATCGGCTATGTAAGTGATATCCAGCTGGATACAAATAACCTTACAAAAACAGGTACAATTGTTACACCTGTAGATTTCCAGCATCTGAAAGACGTATTTGTGATAACGTCTAACAAACAGGACGCAGTTCAGGAGGAAGGAGATGAACAATGAAAAGTAAAATAGTTCTCTTTTTTACAATAATTGTCTGTTTCCTTATGCAGTCTACAGTTATGCATCTTATTTCCATAGGTTCCATCACACCGAATCTTCTGCTGATTCTTTGTGTATCCATGGGACTTATGCGGGGGCGTAAAAGCGGCCTGTGGACGGGCTTTTTCTGTGGCCTTTTAGTTGATCTGTTTTACGGATCCCTTTTTGGCTTTTATGCGTTGATTTATATGTATGTTGGTTTTTTCAGCGGATATGCATTTCGTATATACTATGATGATGATATAAAAGTTCCCATGCTGTTGACAGCTGTTATGGATCTTTTTTTTAATCTGGCAGTTTATGCCCTCCAGTTTCTGCTGAGAGGCAGACTTGGACTTTTTACTTATATATACAGGATAATTATTCCGGAAATTTTTTATACAGTATTTCTGACACTGATCGTATATCGGATTTTTTATCAGATCAATCATTGTTTTATGAGTGCAACCAGGAAAGAAAGTGAGTCAATTTGGGTACTAAAATAAAAAAATTACTAAAAAAAATACAGCTTAAAAGAACATCGGTGCTTCTGATCGTATTTGTACTGATGGCATTTGTGCTTGTGAGACAGCTTTTTCAGCTTCAGATCATACAGGGCGAAAATTATATCAGTGCTTTCCAGTCACGTACGACAAAAACGCGTGTACTGAAAAGTACAAGAGGAAATATTTACGACAGAAATAATCAGCTGATCGCTTCCAATGTGTTATCATATTCTCTGACATTTGAGGATAACGGAAGTTATGATTCTACAAGGGAAAAGAATCTGACATTGAATGGTGTTGCGTACAAGGTCCTGAAAATCCTTTCAGAAAACGGAGATTCTCTTTCAGACAGTTTTCATATAAAAGTAGATGCAAATGGAAATTATGTATTTGATGTACAGGAAGGCTTTACGCTGAAACGTTTTAAGGCAGATGTTTATGGCCATGCGCTTATTGATGACCTTACGGATGATGAAGCGGCAGCAACAGCTGAGGAGATGGTAGATTATCTCAGCGGCAGTAAGGGCTTCTCTATTGTACTGTATGGTGATTCTGCATATACAGCAGATGAACTGGAAAAATATGGACTTCCGCAGGAACTGACGAAACAGGAAATCCTTGACATTGCGATCATGCGTTATGAGCTGAATACAAACAGCTTTCAGAAATATATGGCGGTTACTATTGCAACAAATGTAAGTGAAAGCACAGTGGCTGCAGTTATGGAAAATCAGAATGAACTTCAGGGTATTGAAGTGCTGGAGGATTCTGTACGTAAATATGTTGATGATGAAAGTATGGGGCCTCTTCTGGGATATACAGGACGTGCTTCTTCAGATGAACTGGAACAGCTTCGTAAAGAAAATTCCAACTATTCTAATGATGCTATTATCGGAAAAGCAGGAATTGAGCAGTATATGGAACTGGATCTACAGGGAACAGACGGCCAGGAGACAGTTACTGTCGATAACCTTGGAAAGGTGCTGAAAATTGACGATAATACAACAGTGGAACCTGTTGCAGGCAATGATGTTTATATGTCTGTAGATGCGGACTGGCAGAGTGCTGTATATCAGATCCTGAAACAGAGGGTTGCCGGTATTCTTGTAAACAAGATAGCAGCAGTTAAAACCTATGATTACAAGGGTGAAAATGATGCCAGCCATATTGTTGTGCCGATATATGATGTTTATAATGCACTCATATCAAACAGTGTGATAGACATCAGCAAATTCAGTGACGAAAATGCGTCGGATACAGAAAAAAATTTATATGCCAGATTTCAACAAAAGCAGCAGGAAGTTTTTGATACAATAACTAACAGATTAACAACAGATAATCCGCCGGCATTCAAAGATGAATCTGAAGAAGTGCAGGAGTATCTATCCTATATCTGTAATACAGTATTGAGGGATACGCTTGGCGTGATACAGAAAGATTCCGTGGATACTTCAGATGCCACTTATCAGGCGTGGGCAAATGATCAGTCCATCAGTCTGAAAGATTATCTGAATTATGCTGCCAGTCAGAACTGGATCGATATTTCTGCAATTTCACCAAAAGGAGAATATCTGGATTCAGCAGAAATCTATCAGGCACTGACTGCCTATATTACAGATTATCTTAAAACAGACGCAGGATTTTCAAAACTTCTGTATAAATATCTGATCATGAATGATCAGATTTCCGGACAGGAAGTATGCCTGGTACTGTATGAACAGGGAATTCTTTCAAAAGATGATTCCAGTTATGAAAGTCTTGCTTCCGGTGCGATGTCTGCATATGATTTTATGATCAATAAGATTTCAAATCTTGAAATAGAACCTGCACAGCTTGCACTTGCTCCATGTTCAGCCTCCGCTGTTATTACAGATGTAAAAACAGGTAAAGTACTTGCCTGTGTATCTTATCCGGGATATGACAATAACCGCCTTAGCAATGATATGGATACAGATTATTATGCAAAGCTCGCACTGGATCAGTCAAGCCCGTTTTTTAACAAAGCAACACAGCAGACTACGGCACCTGGTTCCACACTTAAACTTTTGTCAACTGTGACTGGTATGATGGAAGGTATCATTGATGACGACACATATATAGAGTGTACGGGAGAATTTGATCTGGTTACACCGTCTATCTGGTGCTGGAACAGACAGGGACATGGTGCATTGGAGGTAAGAACAGCTATTGAACAGTCATGTAACTATTTCTTTAATATGGTTGGTTTCCAGGCAGGAAAAAATTCAAACGGAGATTTTTCAGAGAATCTCAGTCTGGAAAAACTGCAGAAATATGCGGCAGAATTTGGTCTGGATCAGAAAACAGGCATTGAAATTCCAGAGGCATCTCCTCATGTATCTGACAGTAAAGCAGTACCATCCTACATCGGACAGGGTAATCACCTTTTTACAACAAGTCAGCTTGCAAGATATGCCACAGCGCTTGCAACTTCGGGTACGGTTTATGACCTGTCACTGCTGAATAAAGTTACAGATTCACAGGGGAAAACTCTGAAAGAGTATGGATCTTCCGTTGAAAATACCATGAGTGATGTCCCGGATAATGTCTGGGCTGATATTCATGATGGTATGAGACGAGTGGTTGAAACACATGAACAGTTTAATGGCCTTGGTGTCACTCTTTCCGGTAAAACAGGTACGGCGGAAATCGATGTGTATCATCCGAACCATGGACTTTTTATCGGATATACTACAGACTCTGACTCTCAGCCGGAGTATGCACTTGCTGTAAGAATCACCAATGGTTATTCTTCAGGTAATGCATGTCTGACTGCAAATGATATTCTGAAATACATTTATAATCTTGCAGATGAAGATACCATTCTGACAGGTTATGCCTCCAGTGATACCAGTAATACTTCCAACGACTAGTACAGTGAAATTTAGTATTCACTGTACTGTATATGGGGTACAGAAGAGAATACCAGAGGTCTGGAACATATCTTTTAGGAGGAATTGAAAATATGGGAGAAGTTATTGTAATAACATCCGGAAAAGGCGGAGTTGGTAAGACAACAACAGTTGCCAATCTTGGGACAGGCCTTGCGATGCTGAACAAAAAAACAG
Source organism: Blautia sp. HCP28S3_G10 (assembly GCF_052065235.1). NCBI lineage: Bacteria > Bacillati > Bacillota > Clostridia > Lachnospirales > Lachnospiraceae > Blautia > Blautia sp. HCP28S3_G10. The sequence continues at coordinate 59,950 of NZ_JBQHUL010000001.1, forward strand.
TAGTAGTAGATACAGATATAGGCCTTCGCAATCTGGATGTGGTACTTGGCCTTGAGAATCGTATTGTTTATAATCTGGTAGATGTTGTAAACGGGAACTGCAGGCTTAAACAGGCTCTGATCAGGGACAAGCGTCATCCGGATCTATATCTTCTGCCGTCTGCGCAGACAAAAGACAAATCAGCAGTTTCACCGGAGCAGATGATCAAACTGACAGAAGAACTGGCAGAGGAATTTGATTATGTACTCCTGGATTGCCCGGCAGGAATAGAGCAGGGATTTCGAAATGCTGTTGCAGGAGCAGAAAAAGCTATAGTTGTAACTACTCCTGAAGTATCGGCGATAAGAGATGCTGATCGCATTATCGGTCTTCTGGAGGCTGGTGGACTCAGAGACATTCATCTTATCATTAACCGCCTCAGACCGGATATGATCGCGCGAGGGGATATGATGTCTGTAGATGACGTTACTGAAATTCTTGCAGTAGATCTTATTGGTACGATTCTTGATGATGAACAGATTGTGGTTTCTACCAACCAGGGAGAACCTCTGTCGGGACAGAAATCACAGGCTGAGGAAGAATACAGAAACATATGCAGAAGACTGCTCGGAGAAGAAGTACCGTTTATGGAACTTCAACAGAAAAAAGGTATGTTTCAGAGACTGAGTGCGATTTTTCACAAGTAAATGCAGGCTTATCAGCAGGGAGGGAGTTTTTTGAGAACTTTTTTTCAGGCAAAAGGCCGTTCCGCAGGGTATGCAAGGGACAGAATGAAAATGCTTCTTGTTTCTGAACGGATCGACTGCTCTCCGCAAATGATAAAAATGTTAAGAAACGATCTGATACATACGGTAAAACGATATGTCAAAATAGAGGAAGAACAGGTACGTATCGGAATTTCACAGAATCCGGTAGTTCTTCATGCGGAAATACCGTTATGTCAGAAAAAGGATAAAGATAAAGATGATTAAACAGTATAAATTGCGTTTTTATAATTTCAGACTGGTGTTATTCCTTCTGGCAATCAGTGTGATTGGAATCGTTCTTGTAGGAACTGCCAGGGAGGATCTGAAGAGTAAACAGCTAGTAGGTGTTATCCTCGGCCTGATCATTATGGTAATCCTTTCACTGATGGATTATTCCTGGATATCTAACTTTCAGTGGATTATGTATGGTCTTAATATTGTCCTCCTTCTTGTTGTACGTCTGTTTGGTGATTCAGCCAACGGTGCAGCCAGATGGATCGACTTTGGTTTTATCCGTTTTCAGCCGACAGAGCTGTCGAAAATTATTATCATCCTGTTTTTTGCCAGGTTTTTTATGGATCATGAGGAAGATTTGAATACATTGAGGACGCTTGCAAAGGCAGTTGTACTGCTTGCTATTCCGCTGTTCCTGATCTATGAACAGCCAGATATGAAAAATACGATCATGATCCTTGGAGTGTTCTGCATACTGATTTATGTGGCAGGATTAAGCTATAAAGTTATCGGTGGAGTATTCCTTATCATGATTCCACTTGTAGTGATCTTTCTGGCCATTGTTGTGCAGCCGGATCAGAGTCTGATCAAAGATTATCAGAGAAAACGTATTATGGCATTTCTGTATCCGGAAAATGAGGAATACAGTGATGATATTGAACAGCAGAATAACTCCAAAACAGCAATAGCGTCGGGAGAACTGATGGGAAAAAAATTATCTGGAAGTACAGATGTTACTTCTGTTAATGATGGTAACTTTGTATCTGAGAACCAGACAGACTTTATTTTTGCTGTTGCAGGAGAAGAATATGGATTTATAGGCTGTACAACCATTGTCTTTTTGTTACTTGCGATATCTATAGAATGTATTCGTATGAGCCTCAGGGCGAAAGATCTGTCAGGTAAGATCATATGCTGTGGAATGGCCAGTGTGGTTTCCTTGCAGAGCTTTCTGAATATATGTGTTGCAACAGGTCTGGCGCCAAATACAGGAACACCGCTTCCGTTTGTAAGTTACGGTCTTACTTCACTGGTAAGTCTGTATATCGGAATGGGACTTGTATTGAATGTAGGTTTGCAGAGCAGCGCCTATAATAAAGAAATTCAGAAAAAAACCATTGATCAGAAAGAGGAATACTTATGAAAAATAATGTATCAAAACCGAACCAGCGGCGCAGTGCAATAATCCGTGCCCGCAAAAGGCGGAGAAAAAAAGCATTTCAGAGAGTTGTACTTGTTCTTCTTCTGGTGCTTATGGCTGCAGGTGCGGGAGTATTGTTTTATCTTATGAAAGGCGGATCGCTTTCGACTCCGGCAGTGGCTTACAATATTATTGATGATTTTCAGTATCAGAATACGGCAAAAACAAAACAGCGTGCTGCTGCATTTGCGGAGGACCTTTGTGTGGTTAACGGAGATCAGGTGCTGGATCAGGTATCACTGGAAGACAGCCAGGAAGGTCTTCTGCTTGATTTGAATGACAAATCTGTTCTGTACGCAAAAGGAGCATATGAAAAAGTATACCCTGCCAGTATTACGAAGATTATCACGGCGCTTCTTGCATTCAAAAACGGAAATATGAATGATACAGTGACTATTACAGAAGAAAACGTTACTCTCGAAGAGGGATCTCAGGTAGTGGGCTTTCAGGCAGGAGATCAGGTTACCCTGGACCAGCTTGTACATTGTCTGCTTGTGTATTCAGGTAATGATGCTGCTTCAGCGATCGCAACACATATAGGCGGATCTACAGAAAATTTTGTTGCAATGATGAATGAATATGCAGCACAGCTGGGCTGCACAGGCACACATTTTACCAATCCACATGGACTTCAGGATGAAAATCATTATACGACACCATATGATATTTACCTGATGCTAAAAGAAGCACTGAATTATCCTGAGTTTACGGAGATTACTCAGCTGCCTTCTTATACCGTAACTTATAAGCATAGTGACGGTTCGGAAGTAAGTACGGCACTTACAGCAACAGACCATTATCTCACAGGAGAGGCATCAGCTCCGAAGGGAATTACAGTTCTTGGAGGAAAAACAGGAACTACAAGTATTGCAGGAAATTGTCTGGCACTGTTGTGCCAGAATTCATATGGTGCACCGTATGTTTCTATTGTAATGGGGGCATCTACAAAAGAACTGCTTTATCAGCAGATGAATTCCCTTCTTGAGAATGTTAATGCTGCGTAGGATTTTGTAACTTTTATATATACTAACATGGCGTTGTTTAGTGGGAGAATAGTATAGTGATGAAAAGGGAAAATTTAAAGAAATTACTGACAGGAGCTGTACTTGGACTTGCTGTGTTTTGCCTGATGGTGGTATTGACTTTTGCGGGAACACAGTTAGTTTCAGCGGCAGTTAAAAAGAATTCAGTTAAAAAATATACAGTAACGTTATGTAAGCCAGATGGTAAAATATGGAAAAAGATAAATTTTTCAGGAAAAAAGAAATTTCCATCAGCAGATACCAGAGATGGTAACATGTTTCTTGGGTGGTCACGGTCAAAGAAAAAAACAAAAAAACCGTCTTATTATGCAGATGATATCATACCTCGTAAAAATGCGGTATACTATATGGTGACATTCAGAAAGAACCAGGACAAAGCCCCTGCAAAAATCCGACAATCATCAAACTATGACAATGTATGGTTTGTGGGGGATTCCAGATTTCTGGGAATGAAGCATGCGTTCAGAAAAACTATCCCCTCAAATGTTAGTATTATCTGTAAAGGTGGAAAAGGACTTGGATGGTTCAGACGGACGGGATTTGATAAATTACTGGAACAGGTGAAAGAAATGCCTGCTGAATCAAGAATGGCGGTAGTCATCAATCTTGGAGTGAATGACCTGAATAATTACAGTGAATATCCGAATTATATGAAGAAAGTTTCTGAGGTTCTGACTTCGTATGGCTGTGATATGTATTATATGTCTGTGAATCCTGTAAACAGTGCAATGATAAGAAATTACAGAGGTTATTATGCTCGTACAGAAAAACAGATTCGAAATATTAATAAAATGATTTATAATAAGCTTTGTTCAGGAAGTAACAAATGTTACACATATGTAGATACAAATAATTATCTGCGCAGATATGGCTGGATAAGCAATAACAAAAATGATGGTGTACATTATTCAGATGAGACTTATAAAAGAATATATGATTATTGTATCAGATGTATTGGCTGACACCGGCAAATGAAAAGAAAAGGAACCCTGCCCCCATGCAGAGTTCCTTTTTTCCCCATCTTATGTAATTTAATAAATAACCAAAAAAGACTATCCCGATATTGAATTATAAAGCTGTAATAATCTTATCCTGATATGCTTCAGGAACTTCTTCTTTATCAAGAGACATACTGATAATAAATTTTACTTTAAATTTTTCTCCGATAGCAGTCAGCTGATCAAGTGCACTGGTGACATCCTTGCCTTCCAATTTGGCTGTTGTAAGAAAACTGTCCAGATAAACCTGCTCAAGATCGTGATCCTGAGAAATAATACCGCATACAAATCCAACAAATTCATCAGCATTCTTGATTGGATAGACAGATACGTCGATCAGACGAACCTTGTTATTCAGTTCATACATGTGTTTCGTGCTTTTGTCTAAGTAAACAATGCTGCCATTGGCTTCTTTAATTGCGCCGTTCACTTTGTCTAACAGTACTTTTGTTTTGCCTTTGCCTTTCTTTCCTACGATCAGTTCAACCATCCTGTCTTCCTCCTTAGACACAATATAATATTAATTTTAAACAAAAAGATGAATTAATATGTTCTAATTATAGTGCATATTAGCTTAAAATACAAGAGGAATTTAAAAAAATCTGTCAATTTTTCTGAATTGTTTCTCATAAAATCACCATGAGCAGTAATCAAATTGTTTGTATGATGATAAATTTATATATTTGGGGTATAAGTTTCCGTATTTTAGTATGAATCTTGAAGAATTTGGATATTCGTGATAATTTGACACACATTTGTACAAAGGCTTATAATTAATTATTAATAAAGAAAGGGAAAAAAGATGCGATATTTAAAACCTTATTTTTATGACAGTTTTGTTTGTACGGGAGGATCTTGTCCGGATACCTGCTGTGCGGACTGGCAGATTATGATTGATGAAGACTCATTGGACAGATATGGAAATGAACCTGGCGAGTTTGGGAAAATCCTGCGTAATTCAATTGACTGGGAAGAGGAGTGCTTTTATCAGAATGACCACCGATGTGCGTTTTTGAATAATGAGAATCTGTGTGATATTTACAGGGTACTTGGGGCAGATGCACTTTGTGATACCTGTCGTTTGTATCCGAGACACACGGAAGAATATGAAGGCCTCAGGGAACTGTCTCTGTCCTTTTCCTGTCCGGAGGCGACAAAGATCATTTTATCCTGCAAAGAGCCGATTCGGTTTCTGGAAGAGGAAACTGACGAGGAAGATGATTTCGAGGAATTTGATTTTATGATGTTTTCCAGGCTGGAAGACACCCGTGATATTCTTTTTGCTGTTTTGCAGGATCGTTCTCTTTCGTTAACTCTCCGTATGGCAGTGGCTGAACAGCTTGCAGAACAGTTTCAGATTTGTATGGAAGAACAACGGGAATTTGATATAGATGACCTTCTCAGGTGCTGCCGGAGTCATCAGAAAGAGAATACTTTACATGTTTTTGTATCGAAATGTCTTTCTGGAAAAGGGGTGAATGCGGCATCACTTCATCAATGGGAACAGCAGAAAAAAGAACTGCAGGTACTCCGCGGCCTGGAACGACTGCGGCCGGAGTGGAATCAGATACTTGATGGTGCTGAAAAATGGCTGTATCAGGAAGGGCGGGAAAAATACCAGCATGTTTGTGAAGGATTTCATCGAATGTATGGAGCATTGAGCAGCCACAAAGCAGAATGGGAAAATCTGGGAGAGCAGCTTCTGATGTCTTTTGTTTATACATATTTCTGTGGAGCTGTCTATGATGATATGGTATGTTCAAAAATGGAACTTGCATTATTTTCTGTACGGTGGATTCAGGAATTCCTGATCGTACGGTGGCTGGAAAACGGGAAAACACTTTCAATGCAGGACGTAGAAGAAATTACCTGGCGTTATGCAAGAGAGATTGAACATTCGGATAATAATTTAAATGCACTGGAAGACTGGCTGTTTGAAAATTATGCACCGGAGGGCTGTATATTGGAGAAAACATGCGATGAATGATAAAAAATTCCTCTTGGATCATTAATTTTTACAATAATAATTGGTGTTTATATGATATTTCTTTTTTGCTTGAATTCCCCGTATAAACCATATATAATAGGAATACTGTGAAGAAATATCTCTTCATGTAACCTGTTATATATGAACCTTCGAAAGGAAAACTATGAGAAAATTAGCATTGTGCGATGAAATACTTCTGCAGATTGACAAAGCTGCCCGCTATATTGGCGGCGAGGTCAACTCTGTTATGAAGAATAAAAATGAGGTAGATATCCGATTTGCGATGGCATTTCCGGATGTCTATGAAATAGGAATGTCTAACCTTGGGATGATGATCCTTTATGACATGTTTAATAAAAGAAATGACGTATGGTGTGAAAGACTGTTTTCACCATGGACAGATCTTGATAAGATCATGCGTGAGCAGAAAATTCCACTTTTTACTCTGGAATCACAGGATCCGGTAAAGGAATTTGACTTTCTTGGAATTACCCTTGGGTACGAGATGTGTTATACAAACGTACTTCAGCTTCTGGATCTCAGCGGAATTTCCTTGCTTGCAAAAGATCGTGAGGAAAATGATCCGATCGTGATCGGTGGTGGCGCATGTGCTTATAATCCGGAACCTCTGGCAGAGTTTTTTGATCTTTTTTATATTGGAGAGGGAGAGGTCGTATATGATGCACTTTTTGAGGCATATAAAGCAAACAGAAAACTTGGCGGCAGCAGACAGGATTTCCTTTTAAGAGCAGCACAGATTCCGGGAATTTACGTACCGTCTCTCTATGATGTTTCATATAATGAAGATGGTACGATTGCTTCGTTTGTGCCAAATCATGATAATGTACCTGCAACTGTCGAAAAACAGCTGGTGATCGATATGGATCGTGATTATAACAATCTGGAAGCACCTGTGGTACCTCATATAAAGGCAACCCAGGATCGAGTTACTCTGGAAATCCAGCGAGGCTGTATCCGTGGATGTCGTTTCTGTCAGGCGGGCATGATCTACCGGCCTACCAGAGAACGTGATGTCAACAAATTAAAAGAGTCTGCAAGAATTATGATTCAGAATACCGGACATGAGGAGATTTCATTAAGTTCGTTAAGTTCCAGTGATTATAGTCATCTGAAAGAAATTGTAAACTTCCTGATTGATGAATTTCGCGAAGAGGCAGTTAATATTTCTCTGCCGTCTCTTCGTATTGATGCTTTTGCCCTTGATGTAATGAGCAAAGTTCAGGATGTAAAAAAGAGCAGTCTTACTTTTGCTCCTGAAGCCGGTTCTCAGAGACTTCGCAATGTTATTAACAAAGGCCTCACAGAGGAAGATATCCTTCATGGTGCCGGAGAGGCATTCAAAGGCGGATGGAATCAGGTTAAATTGTATTTTATGCTTGGACTTCCTACAGAAACTGAAGATGATATGAAGGGTATTGCCCATCTTGCACAGAGGATTGCCGAGACTTACTATGAGACAGTACCCAAGGAACAGCGTAAAGGAAAAGTCCAGATTAATGTGAGTACGTCTTTTTTTGTTCCGAAACCTTTTACTCCGTTTCAGTGGGCACCTATGTTCAGGGAAGAAGATTTTATCGAGAAGGCTAAAATTGTCAAAAATGAGATACGCTCCCAGTTGAACCAGAGAAGTATCCGTTACAGCTGGCATGAGCCGGATGTAACAGTACTGGAGGGCTTCCTTGCAAGAGGAGACCGCAGATGTTCAGATGTCATTCTCAGCGCATACAGGAAAGGGGCCCTGTATGATGCCTGGTCTGAAAGTTTTAACTATGATATCTGGAAAGAAGCCTTCAGAGGAACCGGCGTTGATATAGAGTTTTATACACTTCGTGAACGCAGTACAGATGAAATACTTCCGTGGGATTTTATTGATGCCGGTGTTACAAAAGAATTCCTGATTCGTGAATGGAATCAGGCAAAGGCAGAAACAGTTACTCCTAACTGCCGCCAGAGATGTTCTGGCTGTGGAGTCCGCAAATATAAAGGAGGTGTATGCTGTGAAGGTAAGAATTAAATTTACCAAGACCGGACATATGAAATTTGTTGGTCATCTGGATACTATGCGCTATTTTCAGAAGGCTATTCGCCGGGCAAATCTTCCGGTTGCTTTTTCGGGCGGCTACAGTCCGCACATGATAATGTCGTTTGCAGCGCCTTTAGGTGTTGGGACTACAAGCCAGGGAGAATATTTTGATATGGAACTTACAGAGACAGTTCCTACAGATATTATAGAACAGCGTCTTAATGATGCGATGGTGTCTGGCGTTACTGTATGTTCTGCCAGACAGGTAGAAGATGGAAAAGCCAGTACAGCTATGGCTCTTGTTGCAGCAGCAGATTATTTTGTATGTTTCCGTGAGGGAAAAGAGCCGTCAGATTATGACTGGCAGAAGCATATTCCTGAATTTCTTGAACAGAGTGAGATAACAGTCACAAAGAAAACAAAACGCAGCGAAAAAATAATAGACATCCGTCCATTTATTTATAAGATGCATGCTGTGGACAATGGGGTGTTTATGCAGCTTGCATCTGCAAGTTCCAATTATACGAAACCTGAACTTGTTCTTGATACTTTTCTGAAGTGGCTGGGAGAAGAACCGAAAGCTTTCGCGTATATGATCGAGCGCAGGGAAGTGTATGCAAATAAGGGAAACGAAGAATCTCCGAGGTTTGTTTCACTGGAAGCGTTAGGTGATAAGGTTGAGTAAACTCATAATCACGAAAATGCAGATAAATGGTAAGTCATGTACTGTATGTGCACATATACATGATCAGAAGGTTGTTGAAATACACCTGAAACCTGTTGGGGTTACTACTGCATTAAATAACATTTATGTAGGCCAGGTTGAAAAAATTGCTGCGAATATTCAGGCTGCTTTTGTCCGCCTGGGCCAGGACTTTAATGGTTATCTGCCGTTGAATCAGGCCGAGCAGGTTATATATACAGATGGACGAAAAAAGGAGTCCGCACTTCGTCCGGGAGATGAGATACTTGTGCAGATCAGCAGGGAGGCCATGAAAGGAAAACTTCCTGCGCTTACGTCAAATCTGAATTTTTCAGGTAAGTATCTGGTACTTACTTCGGGAAATCAGAAAATTGGTTTTTCAAATAAGCTTTCAAAAGAAGAATGTAGAATCCTTAATAACTGGCTGGAAGAAGAACGAAATGACGAGAATCGCACTTATGGTATCATTGTCCGGACGAACAGTGCGGAGGCATCTAAAGAAGAATTCTTTCGCGAACTGGATATGCTGAAAAAACAGTATGAAAAAACAGTTGTTTTCGGACGCAGCCGGACCTGCTTCAGCCTTTTATATGAATCAGAACCTTTTTATCTGACAGCAGTAAGAAATACCTATACAAAAGAACTGGAAGAGATTGTTACGGACATTCCGGAATTTTATGACAGAATAAAAGAATCTCTGGAGCAACAGGATTCTGATGAGATACAGCTGCTTCATCTGTATCAGGATAAACTTCTTCCATTATATAAGCTGTATAATCTGGAGGGAGCTTTCGATGAAATATGTCATGAAAAAGTCTGGCTGAAAAGTGGTGGATTTCTTGTGATTCAGCAGACAGAGGCTTTTGTTTCCATAGATGTAAACAGTGGAAAATATACCGGAAAGAAAAAGGCAGAAGAGACTTACCGTAAAATAAATCTGGAGGCCGCCGAAGAGATCGCAAGGCAGATTCGTCTTCGTAATCTCTCAGGAATTATACTGGTGGATTTTATCAATATGAAAAATCCGGATCATCAGGATGAACTGTTTCATGTTCTGCAGAAATATCTTCGCAGAGATCCGGTAAAAACCAGGGCTGTAGATATTACGCCTCTTCATATTCTTGAAATGACAAGGCAAAAAGTCAACAGGCCTGTAATCGAAGACATACGTATGATTTGTGAATGACGTCTGCGAAAATGAAAATTATATTAAAAAAGCAAATAAAACCTCTTGACGAATCATGAAATGGATGCTAAGATACAACAGATGCCGCACAAAGAGGTTTAAGAGTGTGAGTTTTTACAGTAAAATTACTCATACCACCATATTTGGCGAGTAAAGATTATAGGAGGTGCCACAGATGTACGCAATTATTGCAACAGGTGGTAAACAGTACAAAGTTGCCGAGGGCGACGTAATCAGAGTTGAAAAGCTCGGTGTTGAAGCTGGTGAAACCGTTACATTTGACAATGTACTTGCAGTCAGCAATGACGGATTAAAGGTTGGAGCAGATGTTGAAAATGCCAGTGTTACCGCTTCTGTAGTTGAAAACGGAAAAGCTAAAAAAGTTATCGTTTACAAATACAAAAGAAAAACTGGATATCACAAGAAAAACGGTCACAGACAGCAGTTTACAAAAGTTAAAATTGAAAAGATCAACGCATAATCTGGTGTTTGCATGATTACAGTGACAGTCAGCAGGAAACAGAATTCCTATATCAGTTTTACTTCCAGAGGGCATGCCGGTTATGCAGAAGAGGGACAGGACATTATATGTGCTGCAGTTTCTGTTCTTGTTATTAATACGGTTAATTCACTGGAACGACTGACAGGAGACCATATCGAAGTGAAAGAAGACGATGGTTTCGTATCTTTTACATTTACCGAGCCGGTTTCAGAAGGCGGGACGCTTTTGATGGATTCTCTGATTCTCGGGCTGACAGAAATTCAACATAGTTATTCAAATCGTTATCTAAAAGTAAAAGTCAGGGAGGTGTAACGACATGATGAAAATGAACCTTCAGTTATTCGCACATAAAAAAGGTGTTGGTTCTACAAAGAACGGCCGTGACTCCGAATCTAAGAGATTAGGTGCCAAAAGAGCAGACGGACAGTTTGTAAAAGCTGGTAACATCCTTTACAGACAGCGTGGAACTAAGATTCACCCAGGCGTGAACGTAGGCTGTGGTAAAGACTATACATTATTTGCACTGACAGATGGTGTAGTTAGATTCACCAGAAAAGGACGCGATAAGAAACAGGTTTCTATCGTTCCGGTAGAGGCAGAATAATCAAGTTCAGCGTGAGGCTTCAAATCGTTCAGGTTTGGAGCCTTTCTTTAGATATAAAAGTAAGGAGCGACATATGTTTGCAGACAGAGCAAAAATCATCATCCGTTCAGGAAAAGGCGGAGACGGACATGTAAGCTTCCGCAGAGAGTTGTACGTACCTAATGGCGGTCCGGACGGCGGGGACGGCGGAAGAGGCGGAGATGTGATCTTTGAAGTAGATGAAGGTCAGAATACTCTGGGAGAATACCGGCACAAACGTAAATTCAAGGCCCAGGATGGGCAGGAAGGCGGCAAAAAGCGCTGCCATGGTGCCGACGGATCTGATATTGTCCTTAAAGTTCCGGAAGGAACCGTTATAATGGAAGCACAGTCCCGTAAGGTAATTGCAGATATGTCCGGAGAAAACCGGAGACAGATCGTATTAAAAGGTGGAAGAGGCGGAAAGGGAAATCAGCATTATGCTACAGCAACAATGCAGGTTCCAAAATATGCACAGCCTGGACAGCCTGCACAGGAACTTGAAGTTCTCTTGGAACTTAAAGTTATTGCAGATGTAGGTCTTGTAGGATTCCCGAATGTTGGAAAATCTACATTTCTTTCCAGAGTTACCAATGCACAGCCGAAGATCGCCAATTATCATTTTACAACATTAAGTCCGAATCTTGGTGTTGTGGATACCGAAAACGGCGGATTTGTTATTGCTGATATTCCAGGTCTGATCGAAGGTGCTTCAGAAGGTGTTGGGCTTGGGCATGAATTTCTCCGCCATATTGAACGTACCCGTGTGCTGGTACACATTGTGGATGCTGCATCTACAGAGGGCCGCGATCCTGTGGATGACATCAGAAAGATCAATCATGAACTGGAAGCCTATAATCCTGAGATTGCTTCCAGACCTCAGATAATTGCAGCTAACAAAATTGACTGTATTTTTGACGAAAATGACAATCCTGTTGAACGTTTGAAAAAAGAATTTGAACCGCAGGGAATTAAAGTATATCCGATATCTGCAGTTACAGGTCAGGGGTTGAAAGAGCTTCTATATGGTATCAAAGCTCTTCTGAATGAAGTACCTGCTGAAAGAATTGTATTTGAGCAGGAATTCTTTCCGGAGGATGCTCTTGTTACAGAAAATCTTCCATATACGATTTCCGTTGACGAAGAAGATCGTTCTGTCTTTGTAGTTGAAGGACCAAAGATTGAAAAGATGCTTGGATATACTAATCTTGATTCCGAAAAAGGATTTGCATTTTTCCAGCGTTTCCTCAAAGAAAGTGGAATACTGGAGGAACTGGAAGAAGCAGGCATTCAGGAAGGCGATACAGTCCGTATGTACGGATTTGATTTTGATTATTATAAATAGAAAGGTCAGAAACATGACAAGTAAACAGAGAGCTTATTTAAAAAGCCTTGCAATGAAAATGGAACCGATCATGCAGCTTGGAAAGGGCAGTGTGACTCCTGAAAATACGGCTGCAGTTGATGAAGCTCTGGCAGCTCGTGAGCTCATTAAGATCAGTGTCCTTCAGAACTGTCTGGATGATCCGCGTCAGATGGCAGAGGTTCTTGCGGAAAGAACTCGTTCTCAGATTGTGCAGGTAATCGGAAGAAAAATTGTTCTGTACAGAGAAGGCAAAAAAGAAAAGAAAAAAATAATTCTTCCATAATTTCCGGAAAGGATAAGATATGAATATCAGACGAAAAAAAATAGGAATTATGGGTGGAACATTTGATCCTATCCATGTAGGACATCTCATCCTCGGTGAAAGGGCATACGAACAGCTTGGGCTGGACAAAGTGCTGTTTATGCCTGCCGGAAATCCACCTCATAAACAGCATCGTGAGGGACGTGCAACAGATAAGCAGCGGGTTGCTATGGTCGAAAAAGCTATTTCTGGTAATCCTCATTTTGAATTATCACTGATCGAAATGAATGCAGAAGGGTTTTCCTATTCTTATCGTACACTGGAAGCTATGAACAGACAGAATCCAGATACTGATTACTATTTTATCATAGGTGCTGATTCTCTGTATGATTTTACAACATGGCGTGAACCTGCCCGAATATGCAGGGCATGTACCATTGTAGTTGCAACAAGGGATCATGTTCCATCAAAAGAACTGGAAGATGAAATGAAATATCTTTCTCATCAATATGACGGTCACTTTCTGAGACTGAACACATTGAATATTGATATCTCCAGTCAGCTGATACGTCAGTGGCATCAGGAAGGAAGAAGTCTTCGTTATTATGTACCTGATGCAGTGATTGATTATATCAGAGAGAATAATATTTATCTTTCAACAAAAGGAGAAAATAAATATAATGGCTGATTATGATTTCATCAAAATTCAGAAAAAACTCGCAAAATATCTGGATGAAGCCAGATTTGCCCATACTCTTGGTGTTATGTATACATGTGCAGCACTGGCGATGGTCTATGACTGTGATCTGAAAACTGCGCAGATAGCAGGTCTCCTTCATGACAGTGCAAAATGTATTTCAAACAAAAAGAAATTGAAGATATGTGAACAGAATAAAATTCCGGTTTCGGACTTTGAAAAAGATCATCCGTTTTTACTTCATGCAAAATTAGGCGCATATATTGCAGAAAAGAAATACGGTGTTACAGATCCGGAAGTCCTTTCTGCTATTACCTGGCACACAACAGGAAAACCGGATATGACTCTCCTGGAAAAAATCGTATATATCGCAGATTATATTGAACCTGCACGAAACAAAGCGTCAAATCTTACTGAAATCCGCAAACTGGCATTTCAGGATCTGGATGAATGTATGTACAAGATCCTGCATGATACACTTGCCTATCTTGATGAAAATCCGGGTGATGTTGATGGCGCTACCAAGGAAGCGTTTACTTTTTACAGTGACCTACATGACAGAAGAGAGATCGAACAGAAAAGGAGTTAATTCTATGACAAGAGAACAGGAAATGGTACGCCTTGCCTGCAAAGCCATGGATGACAAAAAAGCAAAGGATATCAAGATAATTGATATTCATGAAGTATCTGTTATTGCAGATTATTTTGTTATTGCCAGTGGAACAAACCAGAATCAGGTACAGGCAATGGCAGACAATGCTGAAGAAACACTTGCAAAAGCAGGCTATGAACCAAAACAGATTGAGGGAACCAGAAACTCCAACTGGATTCTGATGGACTATGGTGACATGATCATTCACATTTTTGACGAGGAAAACAGACTTTTTTATGATCTGGAAAGAATATGGGGCGATGGAAAAGTTCTGGACACAGAAGAGTATTTACAGTAATAGTTCACAATAATAAAATTATGTAAACTAACAGCGCAAAAAAAGAGATATTGCAATTTAGATCGACATGATCATTATTGCAATACCTCACTTTTGTCTGAACTGTTTAATTATAAAATCGAAAAACTCCGAATACTTTGCCCAGGATCTGAACATCTCCCTCTACAAGAATCGGATCCATGGAGTCGTTCTCAGGCTGGAGGCGGATATATCCATTTTCTCTATAAAAGGTTTTAACTGTTGCTGCATCTTCGATAAGAGCAACTACAATGTCACCATTGGAAGCAGAACTCTGTTGCTTTACAAGAACCTGATCTCCGTCAAAGATACCGGCATTTATCATACTTTCCCCTTTGACTTTTAACATAAAACTCTGTTCATTGGGCATATATTCTGCTGGTACAGGAAAGTAAGCTTCAATATTTTCAACTGCCAGTATTGGCTGTCCGGCAGCAACAGTGCCGACAAGAGGAACATTTACCATTTCCCTGCGAGTGAGATTAAAATTATCATCTATAATTTCAATTGCACGTGGTTTTGTTGCGTCACGTCGAATATAACCGTTTTTTTCAAGAGCTTCAAGATGAGAATGTACAGAGGAAGTGGATTTCAGATTAACTGCCTCACAGATTTCTCTGACAGCAGGAGGAAAACCTCTGTTGAGAATTTCATTTTTAATATAATCCAGGATTTCCTGTTGTTTTTTACTGATTCTGCCGTATGCCATAATGATACCTCCAATTAACGAATCTAACCTTATTACAGGTAGTATATCATATTACTTCAGGAAAAGCAAACGGATATTCGGAAAGTATGTTCGCAATAATGGTTATCGCCGGCAACAATAGCCGGTTTTTTCTTGTCATGTCGGAAAGAAAATGGTACAATGTTTTAGTATTTGATTTTATGAATTATATAAAGGAGGCATTTTTTTGCCTAATATTCAGAAGAACGCCGTGCAGCCTTCCGGCATTTTAAAAAAAATCAGAAAGATATTCAGCATGAATATAGGAACCATGCTTTTTGGTATGCTTTTTATATATATGCTGTTCAGTGCAGTACTTTATCTGACTTCTACAAATATTGAATCTTATCAGGTTATATCAGGACCGTTATCCAGAAATGAAACTTATACAGGCCTTGCGATAAGGGAAGAATCTGTGCAGAAGGCAGATACCTCCGGTTATATTACATATTATGCCCGGGAGGGATCAAAGATTAATGCAGATGGTGCTGTATATGGAATCAGCAGTTCCCAAAAGACAGAATCCAGTACAGAACTGAGCAGCGAAAATCTGGCATCTATCCGAAATCAGATGCTCAGTTTTTCAAAGGGATTTAACGGTAGCAAATTTAATACAACCTACAGTTTTAAATATGAACTGGAGGGAAATATACTTCAATATGCCGGAGTGACAGGGAATTCAGTAAGTACCTCTGAAGATGGCACAACTTCTGTTGTTACTTATGGTAATCAGACGATCAGTAAAGCGGCCAATGACGGGATTGTCCTTTATTCCAAAGATGGTTATGAGGGAAAAAGCGTAGAATCACTGACAGCTTCAGATTTTGATCAGAATGCATATCATGAAACAGATCTTAAAACACAGAATTCCATAAAGACGGGTGACAGCGTTTATACACTGATCACAGATGAAAAATGGAGTCTGGTCATTCCACTGACTGAAAAGCAGGCTTCGAAACTTGCTGACAGAACGGTTGTACGTGTCAAATTCCAGAAAGATTCCATGACACAAAGCGGTGATTTCAGTATTATTGAGATTGATGGTTCGAAGTATGGGCGGATTGATTTTAATAAGGGACTGATTCGATATGCATCTGACCGTTTCCTTGAAATAGAGCTTGTAACAAATACTGTTACAGGTCTGAAAGTTCCGTTATCTTCTATTGTGACAAAGGAGTTTTATGTTATTCCGTCAAAGTATGCCACAACAAATCAGGACAGTCAGGAAACAGGTTTTATCGTCCAGAGCAGAGATAAAAACGGAAAAGATGTTGATACCTTTGTACACACTACCATATATGCCAGCAAAGAAGATGACGGTTCAGGAGGGCAGACAGAGGAAGAATCGACAAGTACTTTGTATTATGTGGACAAGAAGGATTTCAACGAGGGCGATGTGATTGTGAGTCAGAAGGATCAGAGTCATTATACAGTCAGTGACGTGGGAGTTCTGGAAGGTGTGTACTGTATCAACCAGGGGTATGCAGTCTTCCGCAGAATTGAAATTCTGGATCAGAATGAGGAATATGCTATTGTATCCAGAAATACGGATTATGGACTGTCACGTTATGACCATATTGTCAGAAATGCAGATAAGGTAAATGAAGAAGAAATTTTGTATTGATCAGGAGGCATAAAAATGATAACTGAAAATTTAAAAACAGTACACAGTAACATAGAAGCAGCCTGCAGGGCAGTTGGACGGGATCCAAAAGAGGTTACTCTTATTGCTGTCAGTAAAACAAAACCTGTATCTATGCTTCAGGACGCCTATGATTCAGGTGAACGCTGTTTTGGAGAAAATAAAGTGCAGGAGATCATGGACAAGTATCCTCAGCTGCCGGCTGATATTAACTGGCATATGATCGGGCATCTTCAGCGTAATAAGGTTAAATATATTGTTGATAAGGTTGCAATGATCCATTCGGTGGATTCTTTACGTCTGGCTGAAACAATTGAGCAGGAAGCTGCAAAACATCAGGTGACTGTACCGATTCTTCTTGAGGTCAATGTGGCACAGGAAGAGAGTAAATTTGGACTGAAAATTTCAGAGGTTCTGCCGCTTGTGGAATCAATTGCAAAGTTTCTTCATATAAAAATAATGGGACTTATGACAATAGCTCCATACGTAGAAAATCCCGAGGAAAACCGCGCGGTATTCCGTCAATTAAAGAAATTAAGTGTTGACATTGACGCAAAAAACATTAATAATGTTAATATGAGTGTTTTGAGTATGGGTATGACCGGTGATTATCAGGTTGCCATCGAAGAAGGCTCTACAATGGTACGTGTCGGAACTGGTATCTTTGGAGAAAGAAACTATTTGCGATAACTACAAGACAATAAGATTGGAGATTAATAATGGGTGTTTTAGATAAACTTCTTGATGCTGTGAAACTGAATGATGATTACGATGATGATGAATTTCTGGATGATGATCTTCTGGATGATGAAGATGACGATTTCCTTGATGACGAAGAAAAACCTGTCAAAAAATTCTTCCAGAAATTTGGAAAAAAGAAAGATGAAGAAGATTTTGATGATTATGATGATGCCGATGATGAACCGGAACAGCTGACCTCCAAATCTGCTGCAAAACCTGTTGCATCTGCCAAGATATCTGTTAAACAGGACAAGCCTGTACGAACTTCATCCAAGATTACACCTATGCGTAGCAGCAGAAAGGGAGCTCAGGCATCTAATATGGAAGTATGTGTGATAAAACCGACTTCTATGGAAGATACACGTGAAATAGCGGATACACTTGTAGATAATTCTACAGTTATTCTGAATCTTGAAGGTCTTGATATGGAACTTGCCCAGAGAATTATTGATTTTACTTCCGGTGCATGTTATTCACTTGGTGGAAGTCTTCAGAAGGTATCCAGTTATATTTTTGTATTGGGACCTTATAACGTTGACATTACCGGTGACCTTCAGAATATCCTTGGAAGTACTCCGGTTCCTTCTGTACGCGCAGGATACTGATAAATGGAAAAAGACGAATTCTTTATAAAGAGAATCCGGGAACTGGCAAATCTCTCTTATCAGAGAGATATTGTCACCTTTTCGGATTTTCTTAATTTAAATGAACAGAATATTGTAAATGACCGCAAAAATCAGATACCTGGCGTAGAGATAGAATGCTTTGGCGGTTACTCACAAGCAGAGCGTCAGATGATGGCATTTCATTCTGATGCTCTTGCTTTTCCATGGGAATATCCGATCACCTGTCTGAAAATCCAGCCCAAAGCAGTCCGATTTTCAGAAGAACTGACACACAGAGATTATCTGGGAGCAGTTCTTAATCTTGGAATTGAGCGTTCTGTAATAGGAGATATTCTTATTCAGGATAAAATTGCCTGGATGTTCTGCCATAATAAAATTGCGGATTATATAATAGATAATCTGGATAAAATACGTCATACGTCGGTTTTGATCGAAAAAGTAGATAATCCAGAACATATACCGGAACCTTCTTTTCAGCTGATTACCGGAACCTGTTCTTCTGTAAGACTGGATGCGTTGATCGCACTTGCTTTTCAAACTTCCAGAAGCAGCATGGTATCTTTTATTGAGGGAGGTCAGGTTTTTGTAAATGGAAAACTGATTACTTCGAATGGATATGAGCCTAAAGAGGGCGATATTATTTCGGTCCGTAAAAAAGGCCGTTTTCGTTATGAAGGTGTTACCAGACAGACAAAAAAGGGCAGAAACAGTGTGAAACTGCTTCGGTATCAGTAACAGAGGAGGTTATTATGAAAACAGATGTGCTTAATGTAAAAAGAACCGGAGATTTTTATTATCCGATTCATTTTGAGGATGGGTTTGATAAACTTGCAGATGCTATTATGGAACAGGGACTTGAAAATCGACATTTCTGTATTGTAACTGATACAAATGTCGGACCTCTTTACGCTGAAAAGGTAAAATCTGTTCTTTCCGGAATTTCTTCCAGAATTTCTGTTTTTACATTTGAAGCAGGAGAAAAAAATAAAAATCTTAATACAGTCCAGTCTCTTTATAGATTTCTTATTGAAAACAAAGCCGACCGTAAAAGCATTGTCGTTGCACTTGGCGGTGGTGTTGTCGGGGATCTCTCCGGTTTTGGAGCTGCCACATATCTGAGAGGAATTGAATTTATTCAGGTTCCTACAACATTACTTTCGCAGGTTGACAGTAGTGTAGGTGGCAAAACAGGTGTGGATTTTGATCAGTATAAGAATATGGTGGGTGCTTTTCACCAGCCCAGACTTGTTTATATGAATATGAATACATTGAAATCTCTTCCGGGGGTACAGTTTGCCTGTGGTATGGGTGAAGTTCTGAAAACAGGGCTTATCTGTGACAGGGATTTCTATGATTTTGTCTGCAAAAATGAGAAGAAAATCCAGGAGCTGGATACGGAATTACTGGCTCAGATGATAAGAAGGTGCTGCGAGATCAAGGCAGGTGTTGTAGAAAGGGATCCTAAAGAACAGGGCGAACGTGCACTTCTTAATCTTGGTCATACTGTTGGACATGCAGTAGAAAAGCTCATGGATTTTCAGTTGCTTCATGGACAGTGTGTAGCTGTGGGACTGATTGCTGCAGCGAAAATTTCTCTGAACCGCGGATTACTGACTGAGGAAGAATTTCAGCAGATTTCAAATGGCTGTAAAATATACGGGCTTCCGCAACATGTGGAGGGGCTTACTGCGGAAGCAGTTCTGGCTGCTACCAAAAAAGACAAAAAAATGGAGCAGGGACAGATTAAATTTATTCTTATGGATGGAATAGGACATAGTTTTATAGATAAAACTGTGTCAGATCTGGAAATGCTGGAAGGTATCAGGGAGATTCTTTCATGAATGAAAAACAGACTCTGACTATTTATTCCATAAGAGCTACATGTTTCTGGCTGATAAGTACCATGCTTCTTATTATTGCCGATCAGGTTACCAAAAAACTTGCAGTTGTAAATCTGAAAAATCAGTCTGGTATTTCCATTATTCCAGATGTGCTGGAACTAAACTATCTGGAAAACAAAGGAATGGCATTTGGCATGCTCCAGGGAAAGCAGATACTTTTTCTTATCCTGAGTATTGCATTTTGTATTTTCCTTTTTTACCTTTTGATCAGAATTCCAAAAACACCTTATTATCGTCCGTTGATGGTGATAGGGGCATTTCTTGCTGCCGGCGCCCTTGGAAACTTTATTGACAGGCTTTCACATGGATATGTTATTGATTTTATTTATTTCAGTCTGATTGATTTTCCTGTATTTAACCTGGCTGATATTTTCGTTGTCTGTGGCGGAATTGCACTGGTTCTTGTGGTGCTCTTTCGATACAAAGATGAGGATTTTGAATTTATTTTACCAAAACATATAAATAAAAAAGGATAGTTTATGGAAACTTTGAATTTCATTCCGGAAGAAAAAGACAGAGCCTGTCGGATAGATCGATATCTGGCAGAGCAGTGCCCGGATTTTTCACGGTCTTATATACAGAAACTTTTAAAGGAAGGGGCTGTATGCGTAAATAATACTGTTGTCAAGGCCAATTATAAAGTACAGACTGCGGATCAGATTTCTATGGCAATTCCGGATCCCCAGGAGCCTGATATACGTCCTGAAAATATTCCACTGGATATTCTGTATGAAGATCAGTGGCTGATGGTTGTAAACAAGCCGAAAGATATGGTTGTACATCCAAGTGCCGGCCATCTGGAAGGTACCCTTGTAAATGCGATAATGGCGCATTGCGGAGAAAACCTTTCGGGTATCAATGGTGTCCTCAGGCCGGGAATTGTACACAGAATTGACAAAGATACTACAGGGGCACTTCTTATCTGCAAAGAAGATACTGTGCACAGAAATCTTGCTGAGCAGTTAAAGGAACACAGTATAAAAAGACGTTACAGGGCCATTGTTCAGGGAAATCTGAAAGAAGATGAGGGTACGGTGGATGCACCTGTTGGGCGTCATCCTACAGATCGTAAAAAAATGGCTGTAAATCATAAAAACGGTAAAAATGCGGTTACACATTATAAAGTGCTGGAACGTTTTGGGCAGGCAACTTATATCGAATGCCGCCTTGAGACAGGACGTACACATCAGATACGTGTCCATATGGCGAGTCTTGGACATCCTCTTCTTGGAGATACAGTTTATGGCTCATCAAAAAATCCCTATCATTTGCAGGGACAGGCACTTCATGCAATGATTCTTGGTTTTGTCCATCCAGTGACCGGTGAATATATGGAATTTGAAGCGCCACTCCCGGATTATTTTCTGAAACTTCTTGATAAACTGAGAAAATAGTTGGTTTTTTCTCTGAAATACGATATAATAAGTTTATTGAGTTTAAACTGAAGGGAGTGTACAGCATATGAACAGCACTAATTCAATTATCACGATCGGAAGAGAATATGGAAGCGGCGGACGTCAGATAGGACAGGAAATCGCCAGTTATTTTGGCATTAAATGTTATGATAAAGAGCTTCTCGAGCATGCTGCCAATGACAGCGGTATCTGTAAAGAACTGTTTGAGAATCATGATGAAAAACCAACAAACAGTTTTCTGTATTCCCTTGTAATGGATACATATTCTTTTGGCTATTCATCAGCAGGCTTCAATGATATGCCTATGAACCACAAGATTTTTCTTGCACAGTTTGATGCGATCAAAAAACTGGCCGGAGAGGGACCATGCGTAATGGTTGGCCGTTGTGCAGACTATGCACTTGCAGACTGGGACAATATGTTTAGTGTATTTGTTCATGCTGATTTTGACTGGAGAATTAACCGTCTGTCAGCAAAACATCACAAGACTCCGAAAGAAGTCAAAGATATGATTACAAAGACTGATAAGAGCCGTGCAAGTTATTATAATTATTACACCAATAAAAAGTGGGGTGCGGCAAAGAGTTATAATCTCTGTATAGACAGCAGCAAACTTGGAATTGATCATTCTGTTGAAACAATCGTTGAAGCAATCAAGATTTTTGATTCTATTCACAAATAAAACCATCATCGAAACCCTGAGATATCATCTCTGTATGTTATTTCAGGGTTTTGTAAAGCACAGAAGAATATTGACTAACAGGAGGGAAAGTTTATGCGACTCGTTATCCAGCGTGTTCTCCATGCAGAAGTAGAAGTAGAGGGAACAACTGTGGGAAAAATTAACAGAGGTTTTCTGGTTTTTGTTGGTGCGGGACATAATGACACAAAAGAAATTGCAGACAAATATCTCAAAAAACTTCTGGGACTTCGTATTTTTGAAGATGAAAATGGAAAAACAAATCTTTCGTTGAAAGATGTCGGAGGCGAACTTTTACTGGTATCACAGTTTACTTTATATGCAAATTGCAGAAAAGGTAATCGGCCGAGTTTTGTAGAAGCTGGTGAACCGGCTATGGCAGAAGAACTTTATGAATATATGATTTCTGAAGCACGGAAGGTAGTACCTGTTGTCCAGAATGGGATTTTTGGCGCAGATATGAAGGTTTCGCTGGTTAATGACGGCCCTTTTACCATTATTCTTGATGAACGTATTTTAGCAAATTCATAATCGATTGAATTACAAAGGAGTATTTATATTGAAAAAGAAAAAATTTTTTCCTGTTATACTTGCTATAGCTTTTTTTTGTGTGTTTGCCTGTGGAATGATTTCGAAAGAACCGACATCAGTTGAAGCTGCAGCAAGAAATCGTTTTGTAGTTAGAAAGGGAGTATATTATTATTACAGAAACGGTGTATCTGCAAAGGGCTGGGTACGCAGACGAAATGGAGGACGTTATTATTTTAATACCGTCACAGGTGCGGCAAAGCCTGGAATTGTAACAGTTGACGGACATAAATATTTTTTTACAAAAAACGGTAAAATGATGCGTGGTTGGCGTAAAGTCAGGGGAAAAGTATATTATTTTGGCAAAAATGGCCGAATGTACTGTAAAAAGCTTGCTCTTATAAATGGGAAACGTTATTATTTTAATAAAAATGGTGTTCGTTGCGGTGGACGTGTAAAAATAGGCAAAAAGTGGTATGCATTTGATCCTGTTACAGGAATTCAGATCCGAAATGGCTGGTATACGACCAGGAAGGGAACTACATATTTTGCCGGACCGAAATATCATTTTGTGAAGGGATTTTATAAGCCGGATGATGCATACCGTTATTTTCGAAAAACGGATGGTAAAATGTTAAAAGGCTGGCAAACGCTCAATAAATCACGTTATTTTTTTGATCCTATAACCGGAAAGCGTTATGATAATTGTACAATCGTCTATAAGCACAGACTGTTCAGTTTTGACAGCAACGGGAAACTTTTTAAGAATGGCTGGGTAACTGTCAATGGAAAAACTTATTATGCCGGAAAAAACGGAGAACTTCTGACCGGATGGTATACGGAATCCGGTAATACATACTATTTTAACAGCGCTGGAGAGCGACAGATGGGCTGGATCAGTGTGGATGGTAAAAACTATTACCTGAGCAGTTCTACAGCTGTTTTGACCCGAAATCAGTGGATAGACGGCACACACTATGTTGGTGCAGACGGCGCCTGGATTCCTGATTATAAGGATAAATATTTCCGGTGGCCTCTTGATGCAAAAAATAATATTATTACAAGTCATTTTGGGAAAAGAACGCCTCCGGGTGCAAATGCATCTACAAATCATAAGGGGATTGATATCAAGGCAAATAAGGGAGATCCGATTTATGCTGCGGCAGATGGAGTGGTTCATCTGATGCTTCCAACTGCCAAAAGCGGCGGCGCAGGGAATTATACACAGATTCTTCATGATAATGGTATGGTAACTGAATATATGCATCAATCGCGTTTTGCAAAGCTAAAAGTCGGACAGACCGTAAAAAAAGGTCAGTTGATCGGATATGTTGGAAATACAGGAAATTCTTATGGCGCACATTTGCATTTTGGCATTTTTGTAAATGATAAGAACAAGAATCCATTGAATTATGTAGACATTCCAGGCTGAAAAGACCTGGAATTGTCTTTAAATATAGATCTATTTGAAAAACTCGGGTTTGTCGTATAGATCTATATCAGTGCTCTTTTCAGCTGACAGGTTGAAATAAATTCATGGAGGGATTATTATAATGAACAATAACAAAACAACTTACCGTGAACATACAGATATCGAAAATACACTGAAGTTACGGCAGGTGCTGAATACACTTCCAGATTTTTGCAGGGATTATTTCCGGGCAATTGATGCGACCACTACAACAAAAACCAGAATTTCCTATGCATATGATATCAGAATTTTTTTCCAGTTTCTGCTTGATCAGAATCCGGCTTTCAGAAATTTCAAAATGACTGATTTTACTGTTGATGTTCTGGATCAGGTCAAAGCTGTTGATATCGAAGAATATCAGGAATATCTAAAAGTTTATCAAAATGGCGGAAAACTTGAAACAAACGGTGAACGTGGACTTAAACGTAAAATATCTGCTTTGCGCAGTTTTTATGCATATTATTATAAACGTGAAATGATTCAGTCAAATCCGACAGTCCTTGTTGACATTCCTAAAATACATGATAAAAGTATTATTCGCCTTGATACTGATGAAGTTGCACTTCTTCTGGATTATATTGAACATGGAGGAGAAAATCTCAGTGGTCAGAAACGTGTCTATTATGAAAAAACAAAAGAACGTGATCTCGCAATCGTTACGCTTCTTCTTGGAACCGGAATCAGGGTTTCTGAATGTGTAGGTCTTGATATTGAAGATGTTGATTTCAAAAATAATGGAATAAAAGTCACCCGAAAAGGTGGAAATGAAATGGTTGTTTATTTTGGATCTGAGGTTGAAAAAGCACTTCGTCGTTATCTTGAGATCCGTGAGGGAATTACTCCTGTGGCAGGTCATGAACATGCTCTCTTCTACTCTTCCCAACGTAAAAGAATGGGTATACAGGCAGTGGAAAATATGGTAAAAAAATATGCCCGGGAAATCACTACAACAAAGAAAATAACTCCGCATAAACTGCGCAGTACATATGGCACTGCATTATACCAGGAAACAGGCGATATTTACCTTGTAGCTGATGTTCTGGGACATAAAGATGTTAATACTACTAAGAAACATTATGCTGCTCTGGACGATGCCAGACGGCGCCAGGCAGCTACTGCAGTAAAATTAAGGGAGGACTGATATTGATCAGCCTCCCTTTTTGATGCCAAAGTATGCGGGAGAAGCTGCCAGTGGCAGGTTCTCTGAATTTCAGAATATTACTATCCGGCCATATGCATTATTTCTATGAGGAAAATCCAGCTTAATCCATAATAGGAAATAACTGCAACCAGGTCGTTGATTGTTGTAATAAGCGGGCCGGATGCTACGGCAGGGTCTATATGTATCTTTTTGAAAAACAAAGGTATACAGGTACCTACAGCACTTGAGATCAGCATTGCAACCATCAGAGACAGACCGATGCAGCCTGAAACAGCATAGGCAAATATAAGAGTTTTTCCCTTGAAAATAAAGATATACAGACCTATTAACACAAAGGATAAAATTCCAAGTAGTCCGCCATTACATAAACCTATATGCATTTCTTTGAGTACCAGTTCAAATTTCTGTTTACCTGTCAGAGATTCATCCATCAGGACACGGATTGTGACAGCCAGTGACTGTGTACCTACATTACCTGCCATATCAAGAATCAGCGACTGAAAACACATGATGATTGGCAGTTGAGTAACTACTTTTTCGAAAACACCGACAACAGATGAAACAATCATACCGAGACCAAGTAAAATAATCAGCCAGGGCAGACGTTTTTTCATACTTTCTTTCAGGGGTTCTTTCAGATCCTCTTCAGCAGTAAGACCGGCCAGTTTCGCATAATCATCTCCCATCTCATCATCAACCAGATCAACAATGCTGGCAGAAGTTATAACACCCAGAAGCCGGTTTTCATTATCCAGAACAGGTATGGAATCTTCTGAATAATCTTTGAGGTCTTCAATACATTCATCAATCAGAGATGTACCGTATACATATGGATATGAAGTTACAATAAGTTCATTTAAAGGATGATCACGTCTGGCAATGATCAGATCCTTAAGATCAATAGCACCAAAAAATTCCTGGTTTGAATTTACAACAAAAATCGTGGAAATATTATCGTTTTGAGCTGCCTGTGAAACCAGTTCGTTCATAGCTTCTTTAACAGTAATATTTTCATGAATGATAATGCAGTTTGTTGTCATCCTGCTGCCGATTTCCTCGTCATCAAATGAATTGATCATTTCGATATCATGACGGACATTGTCATCCAGAAGTTCTATTAATATACGGCGCTTATCCTTGTCAAATTTCTGCAGAATATCTGACAGAACGTTTGTTTCGATTTTTGAAAGAATTGCAGCAGCTTTTTTTATATTCATTTCTTCAAGATAAGTAACTGCTTCTTCTTCATCCAGATATTCCAGAATATCAGATAAAGTGTCCATATCCAGAATACGATACAGTTTACATCTTTCTCCGACTGTAAGTTCAGACATGACATCTGCGATGTCATTTTCGTGGAAATCCTGCAGCTGTCTGGACATCATTGCAGGAGAGAAAGTTCCTCTGACAATTTTGAGGATGTCGTTTTTATAATCCTGTACTCTTTTTTCCATCTTATCCTCCTTTTTTCTTTACATATTCTATCAGAACAGCACATTAAAACCATTCTTCATAAAAATCATAGAATGAATGGCACGCAAAAAAGCATGTTTCTGAATAAAACATGTTTGTTTCTTTGGTTTGATCAAATTGTGTTCCGGGGATATACAGGATAAAAAGAGTAATAAGAATTGAAAAGATATAAATATATCATTATTTAAAAAACAGAATGCGATAATTTACTTCACAGACTGTTTCGCTCTTCCATCCTGTGCATCTACTTCGCCCGTGAGAATCACAATTATCCATTCTGTTCACCTGCCTTTACTTATTTAATAAATTCTTTCGACGGTCACATTATAAACGTTACGGCCATTAATGTCAACAAAAACAACAAAAACAACAAAAACAACAAAAACCCTGGCATAAACTTATAAACCAGGATTTTTGTGAATAGAACCATTTATTTCTCGAAAATATTTTTGTATTTTTACGTTTTTACTGCAGTTTAATTCCCCAGATTTTACAGTCACGTGTTCCAACTATAGCATAGCTTCCATATACAGCAGGTGAAGCTTCAATTACACCGTCACTGATAGAAATGGTATCATGAACAGTGCCTGTTTTTCCGTCGAGGAGATGCATATCTCCCGCACTTGTGCAGTAGAGAATCTTACCTGTTCCGTCTTTTGTATAAACACATACAGGGGAAGACCATGCATATGAAGAATTATGTTCCCATACCTTTTCACCTGTATTTTTGTTAAGGCAGACAAGGACACCAGAGGCATTATCACTGGTTTTTGATACTGTGACATAAATATAGTCAGCCAGACTGTTTCGGCCGCTGGCAATGGTGGACTGCACACCGCCGGATACACCGTCATCTGTTGTGCACTCATAATCTGTATGCCACAGGATCTCACCCGTTTCCGCATCTATTTTCCATATAGGAATGGTAGCTGTGTCGTAGCTTCTCCAACCCAGGCGGAATGAAGTACTTATATATACGTAGAGGTGATTGTTTTCAACAGAAAGAACAGGCGTTGAATTAGAATCATCCAGGACATCCTGAACCCATACCAGTTCCAGTGTGTTAAGATTCAGGCACATAAAATTTCCACCATTATCAGCAATAAACAAATAGCCTTTGTAGATTGCAGCACTGTCTTCCATTCCTACCCAGAAAGATTCTGTACTGGATCGGGTTCCGTAATAATGCCATTTAACGGTTTTGTCAGGAGAAATGGAAAGTGTTCCAGCTGCCTGATCATACTGTGTATTTAGATGGATCAGATATAGGATACCGTTTTCACCGGGGTAAATAAGTGTATCTGTTTCTGCATCAACCAGAGCAGATCCGTCAAAGAAGCTTAAAGAACCGCGAAGAGAAAACTCATCATTATCGCCAAAAGTGTACATAATACTGCAGTCAAGGAGATTAATTACAAATACCCGTGCAGTTCCTTCATTACTGTTATATCCTGCACCTACATACATGATGGGGTAGCCTCTTGGATCAAGCGCACCAGCCCCTTTAAAAGTAAAGCCAAGATACAGAGGATCTCTTGTCGGTTCACCCGTCTTCAGATCAAGAAAATATACATAACCGTCCATACAGGCATAAATTACTTCTACCAGGTCATCATCAGCTTTGGCATTGTCGTACATGTTCATATGCTGTTTGATGTCTTTTGGCCATTTCATCATCAGTGGCTGGCCGGTCCATCCGCTTCCTGTCCAGGCAGTATCACCGGAACTTAAAGAACCTGTATCATGAGACCATTTGGGATTCAGCTTAAAATCTTTCATTGTTGAATAGCCATAGGCAGCGGTATCACGAAAGTTATTTCCGCGGAAAGTTACTATGCCTTTGACATCGGTATAGCTGTCTCCATATGCGAATTCAATATCAGAGTCAGCTTTGTAATCGGATACATTATCCAGAACAGTATCATTTACTTCGATGTCTGTATAACTGATAAGATTTTCAGGTTTTGTGGAATCTGTACAGTGAGGCTGGAAATTGATATCCTTAAGTTTTTCCATTTCAAGCATCTCGTCTGGTGTGTCAGTAATTTTTGCAGAAACCGTGATATCTCCGGAAGAGGAATGAAAACGGGAAATACCGGATTTTACAGCAAAAATAACTATAGACAGGATTACAAGGCAGAAAAAGATACCAACGAATAATTTAAAAGGAATGTTTCGTTTCCTGCTGTCAGAGCTATGGGTGGGTTTGACAGAGGCTCTGGTATTATGCTGAATCAGTGAATCTGAAATATGCTGTGGTCTGGCTGATTTTTGGTGGCTGGAAGATCGTGCGGCAGCCGGTGCAGTGTATCTGCTTTTTCTTACGTGGGAATGCTTTTTAGAATTCATACATGCTCCTTCTGATCAAAATGTTATGAATACACAAAGTCCCGGGGAAATTAAACTTTCCCCGGGAGGTGTAGTCGTTTCTTATATATATTTTAACGCTCATTGTCTGACTTTTCAAGTAATGGTTTAAAAAAACAACTGCGGCTTCCAGTATGGCAGGCAGCACCGATCTGCTCAACTTTTGCAAGAATTGTGTCATTGTCGCAGTCCAGATACAGAGATTTTACATATTGAAAATGCCCTGAAGTGAGTCCTTTTATCCAGAGTTCACGGCGGCTTCGACTCCAGTAGGTCATTTTTCCTGTCTGTACCGTGAGGGTAAAAGACTCTTCATTCATATATGCAACCATAAGTACCTGATTATTCTGGTAGTCCTGGACAACAACAGGAATCAGTCCATCACTGTTAAGTTTGAAATCATCCCACTTAATCTTACTTTCATAAGTATTGTTCATAATGTCCTCCTATGCCAGGCTGCCTTTGGTTGAAAGAACGTCTGTAATACGTGGGTCAAAAGATACGGCCTGGTCAAGTGCTTTTGCAAAACTTTTAAACATGGCCTCTGCAACGTGGTGGCTGTTTCCGCCTGTCAGTACTTTGATATGAAGGTTCATTCCACTGGTATAGGAAATTGCGTAGAAAAATTCTTTTATCATTTCTGTGGACATATCTCCGATTTTTTCGGAAGTAAATTCAGCATCCCAGGAAAAATAAGGACGGCCGGAAAGGTCTACCGCACAGAGAACAAGTGCTTCATCCATGGGAAGAATACAGCTTCCGTAACGCCGGATACCTTTTTTGTCTCCGACAGTTTCTTTTATGGCAGTGCCAAGAACGATTCCGGTATCTTCGATCGTATGGTGGTCATCTACTTCCAGATCGCCATGAACACGAACAGAAAGATCAAAAAGACCGTGTCTTGTAAAGCCATCCAGCATATGATTAAAGAATCCGACACCTGTTTCAATATCAGAATATCCGGTGCCATCCAGATTCAGATTCAGTTTGATTTCTGTTTCTTTGGTATTTCGTTCAATAGAAGCTTTTCTTGACATGTTTCCTCCTACTTCTCTTCGTCTTCAAATCGTACAGCTATTGAATTGGCATGGGCAGTTAACTGTTCGGAAGTTGCAAACTGTTCGATATCTTTGTGGATTTTGCGGAGAGCATCTTTGGAATAATATACAATACTGGATTTCTTTACAAAATCATCTACAGACAGAGCTGAGAAGAATTTAGCAGTGCCGTTTGTAGGAAGAACATGGTTAGGACCCGCAAAATAATCGCCCAGAGGTTCGGAACTGTTTTCGCCAATAAAGATAGCTCCGGCGTTGCGGACTTTCATCATAACTTCAAATGGATTGGCAGTTACGATTTCCATATGCTCAGATGCTATGGCATTTGCTGCTTCAATTGCTTCATCCATATCTTCTGCAATAAGAATATAACCGAAATTATCAAGGGATTTCTGAATGATTTCCTTTCGGGAAAGAATCTGAACAAAGCCATCTACTTCTTCACTTACTTTTTCGGCAAATTTCCTGCTGGTTGTGATAAGGATTGCAGATGCGAGTTCATCATGTTCTGCCTGTGAAAGAAGGTCAGCAGCCACATATCTCGGGTTGGCTGTTTCATCAGCAAGAACAAGAATTTCACTTGGACCTGCGATAGAGTCAATGCTTACATAACCATAAACTGCCTTTTTGGCAAGTGCAACGAAAATATTACCTGGTCCTACAATTTTGTCAACTTTGGGAATACTTTCTGTACCGTATGCAAGCGCCCCTATTGCCTGTGCGCCACCGACTTTATATATTTCGTCAGCACCGGCTTCTTTTGCGGCTACAAGAGTAGAAGGATTAACTTTTCCATCTTTTCCAGGCGGTGTTGTCATAACAATCTGATCAACTCCGGCTACTTTGGCAGGTACAATATTCATAAGAACGGAAGAAGGATAAACAGCTTTTCCACCAGGAACATATACACCTACCCGTTCCAGAGCGGTAATTTTCTGTCCAAGCATAGTTCCATTTGTTTCAGAAGTAAACCAGCTGTTCTGACACTGCTTTTCGTGATAACTTCTGATGTTGACAAGTGCCTTACGAATAACATCGATAAGAGCCGGTTCAACCAGCTGATAGGCTTCCTGAATTTCTTCATCTGTGACACGGATAGTTTCAGCAGAAATCTCCGTTTTGTCAAATTCTTTTGTGTAAGAAAAAAGAGCTTTGTCTCCCTCGTTTTTTACATGTTCAAGGATGTCTGCTACTGCGGATTCAAATTTTCCGTAGTTATTGGGACTCCTTTTCAGCAGATTGTCCAGAATATCTTTTGTACTTTCTTTTGTAAGAGAAATAATACGCATTTTTATCATCCCTTCTGTCCGGTTTAAGGACATTGTTGTTATAGTATCAGTTAAGCTTCGTTCTGTTCGAAGCAACTGTCAGCGAACCACATTTCTGAGATCCTGAATAAGTTTTCGGATACGTTCATCTTCCATTTTCATACTCACCTGGTTTACTACCATACGGGCAGAAAGCGGGCATACTTCTTCGAGAACTTTCAGGCCGTTTTCACGAAGTGTACTTCCGGTTTCTACAATATCAACGATTACTTCTGACAGTCCTACGATAGGGGCGAGTTCAATGGAACCATTCAGTTTGATGATTTCCACAGTCTGATGTTTGATGTTATAGAAATAGTCTTTTGCAATGTTAGGGTATTTGGTAGCTACGCGGATCAGCTGATTGTTGTGGAGAAGTTCTCTGGCGCTTTCGGGACCACAGACACACATACGGCATTTGCCAAATCCAAGATCCATAACTTCATATAATTTGCGTCCCTCTTCGAGAATGGTATCTTTTCCCGTAACACCAATATCAGCAGCACCATATTCTACGTAAGTTGGAACATCAGGACCTTTTGCAAGGAAAAATTTCAGTTTGAGGTCTTCATTTACAAAAATAAGTTTACGTGAATTTTTGTCTCTCATTTCCTCACAGGTAATTCCAATCTGTTCAAACATATCAAGAGTCTTCTGTGCAAGTCTTCCTTTTGTCAGTGCTATTGTAAGATATCGCATATCAGCAATCCTCCTTTTCACGGCGTAGTGCAACAGAAGTTCCCTGACGGCGGAGTTTCTGTGCTTCAATGATGGCATTTTTCCTGGTGGAATTGTTGTATGTGATAACAACTGGCGCCGGAGTTGACTCTACGTGTATTTTCTGTCTGCAGAGAACAGTAAGAAGACTGTCTACCATGATAACAAAACCAATGGAGGCAGCAGGTTTGCCAAAATGTTTCAGAAGATCGTTGTAACGACCGCCTTTGACAAGTGGTTCACCTGTACCATAAGTATATGCCTGGAAAATGATACCTGTATAATACTGGATTTTACTTACCATACCGAAATCAAAACTGATATATTTCTCATAACCGTAGATTTTGAGAATTTCGTAGATTTCTTCAAGTCGTTCTACTGCTTCAATTGCCTTAATGTTGGAGGTAAGATTGCGGGCTTTTTCAAGTACGTCATAAGAACCGAATAAATGTGGAAGAGACTGAAAGGCTTTTGCAAGTTCCGGTTTCATATTCTGTTCATCAGTAAGGTCTTCCACACCGAAATAATTTTTCTGGGAAATCAGGGAACGGAGTCTTTCTTCTGCATCTTCATCAAGGTCTGCTTCTGTAAGAAGAGACTTGTAATAATCAACCTGTCCTACACTGACCTGAAATTCTTTAAGGCCGGAACGCAAAAGACATTCAACAGTCATGGCCAGAAGTTCAGCATCAGCTTCTGGAGAATTGTCACCGATACGTTCCACACCCATCTGTGTTGTCTCTTTCAGACGTCCCTGATAGCTGGAACTGTTAATAAATGCCTGTCCTGTATAGGAAAGAGTTACGACTTCCTGATCAGGATTAAAATATGTAGCACACGCTCTGGAAACGGAAGGGGTAAAGTCAGGGCGTAAAACAAGGGTGTTTCCCTCACGGTCAAAAAATTTATAGAGATTACGGGAAGGTACAGTGCCTACCTCCCTGCTGAAAACTTCAAAAAACTCAAAAGTAGGTGTTTCAATTTCTGAATATCCGTAACTGTCAAACACCTGGTGGATTTCCTGCTCCAGATGATGTTTCTGGCTGCATTCTTCATTATAAATATCCCTTACACCTTCTGGTGTATGAAAAATTCGCTGCATAATAATTTCCTCCTCACAGGAAGCACTTTAACATGCTACCATGTTACTATATGAAACACACAAAATTATAGTAGAATATCTATTTTTTGTCAATCCCGCAAATTCAAATCTTTTTGGATTCCCTCCAGATAAGGAACCAGAAAACCACTTTGCTTTTTCAGATAAAACCCCTCATCAAGTTCTTCCCTGCGAAAACTTTTACGACCGCCCTCATTCATGCGATTCCAGAATTTCATGAGATCTCTGAGACGCAGATAATAAAATAGATTTCTGCTACTGTAAAAGATCAGAAAAAAGGAAATTCCACCCTGTTTTTCAAAGGCATTCATGAAATCAACCTGATGAGGATGGATATTACTGAGGGGAAATGTATCAATTGAACATTCTTTTGCATCAAAACACACAGGTAAACCCTGCACGGCACCGATATAGTCGATGGTACTTTTCTGCTCAAAATATGCAAGTGTGATGTGACGGCTGTTTTTATCCATCTTTACAGGAGTGATTGGTGTAGGAATTTTCTGGATAAGAGCAAGTCCTTTTTCTGCGTATTGTTCATTGGTGCGGTTGACAAGTTCTTCCAGGGTAGAACCACGGAGTCCACGGCTATTCCATGTTGCCATAAAATATATCCCTATTTCAGTAATGTAATAGAAGGATAATAACGGATAACCGCCTTACCTACAATTTCATCAAATGATACAAAAGTATTGTTCCAGAATCTGGAGTCTCTGGAATATTCACGATTGTCTCCCATCATGAAATAACTGTTTTCCGGAACTGTATATGGTCCGTAATTTCCGGTAGGTGTTTCCGGGCAGTAGTCATTGGCTTCAGGACGGTATTCTCCGTCAATATAAACTTTTCCGTCTTTGATTTCTACAGTTTCTCCTGGAAGACCAATCAGTCGTTTGATAAAAAGCTGGCTTTCATCATCGGGAAATTTGAAAATGATGATATCATAACGTTCCGGATCTTTCATTTTTTTGGAAATATGTTTTCCAAAAAAGTCGAAATTAATTCCATATGCCATACGGAATCCAAAGATACGGTCGCCTGTCATGATAGTCTGTTCCATAGATTCAGATGGGATTTTGGCATTGATAAGAATAACATTATTTACAATAAGAACTACGATCACCACAATAATGATCATTTTTACATAATCCCAGATTTCATTCCAAATTTTCATGATAACTCTCCTCTAATTGTTCTTCTTTTAATATATGCTGAAACTGTGTCGGCAAAGCCGCCTGAAATCTTCTGTTGGACAGTCGGGCAAGTTTTCCGTTCATTTCGGGAAAGGTCAGCTGCCATGCATGCAGGAGTTGATGTTTCAGGTGGTAACGGCTCTGACAGTCCCGGTTAAAATTGTTGTTTCCATATTTGGTATCTCCCATGAGCGGATGCCCGACGGAAGCCAGGTGTGCACGTATCTGATGTGTTCGTCCTGTGATGAGTCTTACCTTCAGAAGTGTTACTCTTCCGTTGTTTCCCAGAGGGGTATACAGGGTGTCCACGGGCTGGGTTCCCGGCTGCTCTGTTTTGTAAACAGTAACTTTGTTATTTGCATGATCTTTATGCAGATATCCATGAATATGTTTTTTCTCAGAAATAACACCTTTAACGATACACAGGTAATCTTTGTGCAAAATTCTGTCATGAAAAAGTACGGACAACTCCTGAAGGCCGGCGAGAGATCTGCCTGCTGCAATGATTCCGCTGGTGTTTTTATCCAGACGGTTGCAGACAGAAGGCCGGAAAGTATGAAGATCTTTTTCTTCCAGCGCACCGATATTTAACAGATGGCCAATAGTATACTCAACCAGAGACGGTTCATGGCTGTCATCAGGCTGCGATAACATTCCGGCCGGTTTATTGATCAGCAGGATATCATCATCTTCATAGATAATATCCAGAGGAATGACCGGATAGGAAAAAGTTTCATGTGGGCTGAATTTATAAAAAGTTTCATCGCTCAGAAACAGCCGTACAGTATCGCCTGTCTGAAGCTTTTCATTGCCGGTGGCTTTTTTACCGTTCAGTGTGATATTTTTTTTGCGCAGCATTTTGTAAAAAAAACTTTTGGGTGCTTCTTTCATAAGCTTGGTGAGATATTTGTCAAAACGCTGGCCTGCTTCATTTTCATTTATAAGAAATTCTTTCATATGTCACCTACAGACAGAGGGCAAGGATTGTGTGTTTGATCAGTTCGTTTCTGGAAAGTTCCGGATATTTTTCATCAGGACGGAATTTAATGCCCTCTTCCAGAGATTCTCTGTGTTCGTTCATGGAATCCAGACGTTCAAGAAATGCATTCAGGCGGGTAAAAATCTTGACCGTAGCCTTGAAGCCATTTCCACGAAGTATTTTTTGACATTCCTGTTCCATGAAAGCAGTGTCGATTTTCGGATCACTGCTGAATCCTACTACGACATTTCCACAAATGGCAAAAGCGTCTATTGAGGCACTTTTTTCATAGAATGTCATAAACATTTCATATGCCATGGTCAGATTGCCGGAATGTGCATTTATCTGTCGGTAAATTTCCGGTTCTACAGGTTTGCACCGAAAGATCATGATAAGACTGACCAGGGATTTGCATGCCGGAAGACATCCGACTACTGCAATGACAGTCCATACGGTCAGCCGTGTTTTAAAATATATCAGGGCAGTAAAAAAAATAATCAGTGGTGCTGCAAACAGAAGGACAGTAATTATGATCCGGCGTTTCTTTTCAGCCTGCAGGTAACCGAAATCGCCTTTAGGGACAATCTGTTTTGTTTTGCTCATTAATAAACTCCTTATTTTTGTTTCTTTTTATGGGTATTGCGAATAGTTTTATGACGGTTTTTGCGACTGGAGGAAGATGCAGATGACTGCTTCTCTCCTCTTGCTTTTTCCGGGCGGATCAGACATTTGGGACCGAATCCGACAAGATCCATACGGCCGGCGATTTTAAGACCTTCCATTACAAGTCTGCGGTTTGCCGGGTTTTTGTACTGCATAAGAGCCCGCTGAATCGCCTTTTCATGAGGATCCTTTGGAACATAAACTTTTTCACCTGTAAGTGGATGGATTCCAGTATAGTACATGCATGTTGAAAGCGTTGACGGTGTGGGATAAAAATCCTGAACCTGTTCAGGAGTAAATCCCAGATCCCGAACATATTCAGCCAGTTTTACTGCCTCTTTCATGGTACAACCCGGATGAGAAGACATAAAATAAGGTACTGCGTACTGTTTTTTGCCGGTTTGGGCATTGGCTTTTTCGTAAGCGCTTAAAAATCTCTGATAAATCTGGTGGGAGGGTTTTCCCATATAGTGAAGTACATGATCTGAAACATGTTCAGGTGCAACACGAAGCTGTCCGCTTACATGATGTTCTACAAGTTCCTGTAGGAAAACAGGATTTTTATCAGCCATAACATAATCAAAACGTACTCCTGACCGGACAAATACTTTTTTGACACCCGGTACGTTACGAAGTTTACGGAGTAATGATACATAATCTGAATGATCTACCGTCAGATTTGGGCAAGGTTCAGGAAAAAGGCACTGTCTGTTCTGACAGACACCCTTTGTGAGCTGTTTCTGACAGGAAGGCTGTCTGAAATCTGCCGTTGGACCGCCCACATCGTGAATATATCCTTTAAAGTCAGGATCCCTTGTTATAGATTCTGCTTCTTTCAGAATAGATGCATGACTTCGTGTCTGAAGAATTCTTCCCTGATGAAAGGTCAGGGCACAGAAATTACAGCCTCCAAAGCACCCACGGTTGCTTGTAAGGCTGAAGCGGATCTCCTCCAGTGCAGGGATCCCCCCCTGCTTTTCGTACATAGGATGATAAGTTCCGGTATAAGGCAGATCATAAACATCG
The DNA here is from genome assembly GCF_052065235.1 of Blautia sp. HCP28S3_G10. Taxonomy (NCBI): domain Bacteria; kingdom Bacillati; phylum Bacillota; class Clostridia; order Lachnospirales; family Lachnospiraceae; genus Blautia; species Blautia sp. HCP28S3_G10. The sequence continues at coordinate 97,325 of NZ_JBQHUL010000001.1, forward strand.
TCCATTTCCTGCTGTGTCAGAGGAAATGCCGGTGGATTTTGGATGATATAGCCTCTGGAACCATAATTTTCGGCAAGAGGTTTGGCTGTAAAAGGATCTGTATTTCTATATTGTATGGCAAAACTTGCTGCATAAGAAGTTTTGCTTTTGGATACTTCGTCATAGGAAGGAAGTTCTATGGGATCATAAGCCCGTGAAAGATCTCCGGCTTTATATACGGTTCCGGGGACATATGTGATCTCATTTACAGGGATTCCACTCTGGAGAGCTTCTGCAATCTGAATAATAGAATGTTCACCCATTCCATAAGAGATAAGGTCTGCGCCTGAATCAAGAAGTACACTGTGTCTGATCCGGTTCTCCCAGTAGTCATAATGAGAAAGGCGGCGGAGACTTGCTTCGATTCCACCGAGTATGATTGGCGTTTTTTTGTATGTCTGACGTATCAGATTGCTGTATACGACAGTTGGCATATCAGGACGAAGATCCATCTGTCCTCCAGGTGAATAGGCATCTTTCTGGCGGTGCTTTTTGGAGACCGTGTAATGGTTGACCATAGAGTCCATATTTCCGGCTGTTACAAGAAAACCAAGGCGGGGTTCGCCAAATATCTGAATGCTCTCTTTCTTTCGCCAGTCAGGCTGTGGAATGATGCCAACACGGTAGCCTCTGCTTTCCAGAAGGCGGCTGATAATGGCCGCACCAAAAGAAGGATGGTCTACATAGGCATCTCCGGTAAGATAAACAAAATCTACCTCATCCCATCCTCTTTCAATCATTTCTTTTTTTGTTACCGGTAAAAAATCCTGCATGTATCTATACTCCTAAAATGATACGCTCTGGGCGCGGTATCCTTCAGCGATAATATCAAGCTGTCTGTGAAAACGTGCAAGCTGCTGAAGGTCTTTTGTACGGAAAACCCGCAGGAATTCGTCCTGTATTTTGCTGACTTCCCGTTTGTTGGATATTTTATATAAGTTTTCGATGCTAAGCAGAATGTCTTTGACCAGATTGGACTGAGTCTGAGAGGAATTCTGTGCATCCATGATCTCATCACGGACAGAAGACATTTCCTGATCCAGTGCAATAATGGCATCTGCCGCCTTGCTTAAGCGGTCCGCAACGTGAGGCGGCATTTCTCCCTTATATTTATATTGGAGAGAATGTTCGATGGTAGCCCAGAAATTCATTGCCATTGTACGAATCTGGATTTCAGCCTGAAGTCTTTTGGGACCGTTGATGGTATTAACTGTATAATAAATGATAAGATGATAACTGCGGTACCCACTTTGCTTGATATGCTTGAGATAATTCTTTTCGCTTTTGATCACCATGTCGCTGCGCTTCTGTATCAGGGCGGCAACTGTATCAATATCTTCCTCAAACTGACAGATAATGCGAACACCGGCAATATCTTCTATTTCTTCTTCCATGCGCTCCATGGGGATATGTTTACGCTGCATTTTTTCCAGAATGCTGGATACACTTTTGACTCTTCCGCTTACCTGTTCAATAGGGGGATAAAGATCATTCTGTCTGTGTTCTTCTATAATATGTTCAAACTTGACTACCAGTTCACGGACTGCAAGTTCATATGGACATAAAATACTTCTCCATAATTGTATTTCCATAAAATCGCTCCTTGAAAACTTGTTGCTGTGAAGTCCTAAACGAACTTTCATTACATTATAGCATATTTCGAATGAGATATGTTATCAATATGTATAGTTTCTTATTTTTTTATGGATCACTCTGAGAATCCAGTAAGGGTTCACACTGACTTTCTGTTTTTGAATATCATTTATAAATATTCCAAAATGCAGGCAGGAAAGTTCATTTTTAAATGCGTGAGAAAAAATATGTCTTGAATTTCCCATATATCCGAGAATATCCCCTGCGGAGACAGAATTTCCACGGCTCCAGTTTCTTTCAAAAGAAGAAAGCATGGAATAATAAAAAAAACCACCGGAAGGACTCTGTATAAGAAGCTGATATCCGTCATCGGCTGTCCAGCCAGACTGAATTACTGTTCCATCAGAACAGCTGATGACAGGAAAATATCCCGGATAATGTAAATATCCCCAGAGGTCCGTCCCCTGATGTGAGGAATTTCCATTACACCCGGATTCTTTTAGCCAGTCATTTGAAAAAAATATTTTGTCTGAAGATACAGGAAAAAAGATCAGATCCTTCCAGATTGCCTGATAACAGTTTTTCAGAAACTGATATTCACGTGGTTTGAATTTTTGACAGAAGCTGTTTCTCTGGATAATATGGAAAGAACTATCAGGGCGGAAATCGGAGTCCAGCATCAGTGAAGTAAGCCGGTTGATCCAGTCGTCTTTTGAGTCTGTTTCTTCAATAAGAGATGTATAGAGATATGGACGGAGTTCCTGTCTGCGGAATGCCTCTGTAGAACAGGTATGAAAAGTAAGAACAGACGTATAACTACGTTCTATGCTTAACTGTGATATAAAAGCTGTAAAATAAATTATGAAAAAAAGAAACAGAGATACAAAGAAAATGCGTCTGGGCATAGGCTGTTACCAGGGATTTTTATTCATTTTATGCAGGAACCACAGATACTAATGACTGAAAAAGCTCCGGCATACACCGGAGCTTTAGGAAAAATCAGTCTTTTAATGCAGCAAGAACTTTTACGAGATAATTCCATACACGTTCAGTTGATGCAATATCAAGAACTTCTTCTGAGGTATGGATGTCTTTTATATCAGGTCCGAGTGAAATACAATCCAGTCCTTCGATTTTTTTGTAAAACAGACCACATTCAAGTCCTGCATGAATAGCAACAACATTAGGCTTTTCGCCATACATGGATTCATATACAGAAACCATTTTGTCACGGAGAGGTGATTCCTTGCGGTATTCCCAGGCAGGATATGCTCCCTCAGTTTCATATTCTCCACCAAGGAATTCTGTCAGATACTGGATTTTGCAAGATAAGGCATCTCTTGCAGATTCTACAGAACTACGTACTCCTGAATTAGCGTAAAATTCTTTTTCATCAAGTTTGACAATTCCGATATTAGTGGAGGTTTCTACAAGACCATCAATGCTTCCACTCATTTTCTGAATGCCAAAAGGAACCTGCATCAGATAAAAGATAACTCTTTCTCTGCTGGAAGGGTGAAGAACCTGTGCTGAAGAAAGACCGCATTCCTTAATCTGAACTGTGATTTCGTCATCACTTTCGGCATATTCCGCACGAAGATTTGCCTGAATTTTGTGTGCACATGCATTGATTTCTTCAAAATCCTCTTCTCCTGTCAGAATTTCACATACTGCCTCGCGGGTAATTGCATTGTTTTTCTGACCGCCTGTCATGGAAATAATTTCATAATCAGCATGAGCCTTCAGAGAATAGAGAAATCGTCCCATTAAAATATTGGCATTTGCGCGTTTTTTGTCAATTTCAGATCCAGAATGTCCACCGTTAAGACCGCAGATTTTGATTTCAAGTTTTTCGCCCTGTGCTTCTACCCTCTGTACAGGAATATGACTTACAGCTGAAAGACCGCCTGCGCAGCTGATCCAAAGACTTCCTTCTGCTTCAGAATCCATATTGATCATGCGTTTTCCCTTCAGAACACTGCAATCAAAGTCTACAGCACCGAGAAGGCCGATTTCTTCGTCTACTGTAATAAGTAATTCCAGTGCCGGATGAGGAATATCTGTGCTGTCAAGAAGAGCGAGACCATAGGCAACTGCAATTCCGTCATCGCCGCCAAGTGTGGTTCCATTAGCTGTAATATATCCGTCTTTTACAGAAATATTTAAAGGATCTTTTGTAAAATCATGGTTTACATCCGGACGTTTTTCACAGACCATATCCATATGTCCCTGAAGGATTACAGTGGGTGCATTTTCATATCCTGCTGTGGCAGGTTTATAAATGACAATATTATTGGCTGCATCCTGAACATAGTCAAAGTCATGGTCTTTGGCAAAACTTACAAGGTAATCACTGATCTGCTTTGTGTTGCCTGATCCGTGAGGAATTTTACAGATTTCCTCAAAGTAATAAAATACTCTTTTGGGTTCACAGTTTTCTAATGCTCTCATATCGATTTCCTCCATTATGAACTCTTACTTATATTTTGCTGACATATCTGTCAGATATGTACCATATATTAAGAAAAAAACATATATGTAAATGAAAAAATTATTACTTTTTGCAGGTATACTGGTATTACTGCTCTATTTACTATTTTGTCCTTTGCAGGCTCTGGAAGCTGCAAGAGAAGGATTAAATCTGTGGTTAAATACATTGATTCCTACGTTTTTGCCATTTGTAATTCTGACGAATATTCTGACTGGTACAGGAATGATTGAAAAGATGCTGAATCCGATGAAATATTTCTGGAAAAATGTCTGGGGAATTTCTCCGTCCGGTTCGTATGCTCTGCTTACAGGATGGCTCTGTGGTTATCCGATGGGAGCGAAAGTTACTTCTGATCTGTATGAAGTCGGGAAGATTAGCCGATCGGAAGCTGAATATCTTCTTACATTTGTAAATCAACCCAGCCCGGCATTTATAAATACATATGTGGTAAATATATGTATGAAAAAACAGGTTTCTGTTGGAAAAACATTTTTAATTATATATCTGTCAGCGTTTATTACAATGATCTTTTTTCGATATCTGTATATCAGTAAAGATGTTACTGATTCTAAACAGACAAAAATAGAGACTTCCATATCAAGCTCTCCAGGAGCCCTTCTGGATGTCTCCATTATGAATGGCTTTGAAACAATCACCCGTTTAGGAGGATATATACTTTTGTTTTCGATTTTAGCCGCTGCAGTTAAGGAATATTGGAATAAAGGGGAACTTTCCTGCTGTATACTGCTCGGATTCATGGAAATGACTACCGGAATACGGGCATTGAGCATTATACCATTTCCAACAGAAATTAAATATCTCTGTATTGTTCCAGTAACTGTCATGGGAGGATTGTGTGTTGCTGCACAAACACGAAGTATTGTCAGCAGGAAACTGTCACTCCACCTGTACTATTCAGCCAAAATCTTCAGTGCAACTGTTTCAGTTATACTGATTTTAATTTTCGCCAAGATCATCTAAAAGATCATCATCAGAGTCCTTTTCGTCTTCATGATAGGAACCAGTGATTGCTGCTGCCTGAGCTGTCTGAGGTGCAAGTTCCTGACGGTTGTGGTTTACTACATCAAGGCAGTTCTGGAGTGATTCAATAAATCCTTTGTATTTACCGCCGGCATCTTCAAGTGTCTGATTAAGTACAGACCCAATATTTGCCATCATATCGTCTGTATATGTGATAGCACTGAGACGAATGCTGTTGGCATCCTGTGTTGCGGAATCAAGGATTTCCTGTGCCTGCTTGTTGGCTGCATTGATAGTTTCGTTTGCCTGAGCATATGCCTTCTGCATGATCTCATGCTGTGTAACAAGTTCCTGTGCTTTTGCCTGAGCATCTGCGATCAGAGCATCTGCTTTGGACTGAGCATCCTCGAGGATAGCGTCTTTATTGCTGATGATTTTCTGATAACGTTTGATCTCATCAGGCGTTTTAAGACGAAGTTCTCTCAGAAGTTCTTCGATTTCTTCTTTATTTACAATAATTTTAGTTGCAGATAAAGGCTGAAATTTACAGCTCTCTATAAATTCATCAATTTCATCAATAATCTGTTCAATTCTGCTGCTCATAGTACATTCTCCTTATATTTTCTCTTTTTCGTCCTGCAGTTTTCTGCGTAAAGCGTCGATAATCTCCGGTGGAGCGAACTTTGTCAGATCACCGCCGAAACGTGCCACTTCTTTCATAATTGTGGAACTTACATAGGCATATTCCAGGCTTGTAGTCAGAAATATAGTATCCACATCAGGAGCCAGAACACGGTTTGTCTGAGCCATCTGAAGCTCGTATTCAAAATCTGTAACCGCACGAAGCCCACGTACTATGACCTGGGCCTGGTTTTCTCTGGCAAAATTTACAGAAAGACCATTAAATGGTTTTATGATCACATTTGGTATATCTTCTGTAGCCTTTTCTAATATATTAACACGTTCCGTTACAGAAAACAACGGACTTTTTGCAGAATTATGCAAAACACCCACGATTACACGGTCAAAAGAAACACTGGCACGTCTGATTACGTCCAGATGTCCGTATGTGGCCGGATCGAAGCTGCCAGGATATACTGCTGTTACCATGTGTATTCTCACTTTCTTTTATGCACAAAAACATGCTTATTTGTTTTGTATTCTTTGGATCTGGCCAGTTCAAACCCCAGATCTTCGAGATAGGAAAACTCAGTGGAAAGGTCAGCTTCTATGATGATCAGCGTAGATTCATCTGCAAGTGAACTTTTGCTGAGATATTCCAGTACCTGTTTTTCAAGGTCATGATTGTATGGCGGATCCATAAAAATACAGTCAAACGCCTCTTCCCCTTCCAGAGTACGGAGCGCCTGTAAAATATCCATGTTCAGAAGTTTACCATGTTCAGCAAGTTTTGTAAATGAAAGATTTTCTCTGATACATTTACATGCTTTGGGATTTTTTTCAACAAAAACTGCAGAATCGGCCCCTCTGCTCAGTGCTTCTATGCCGATTCCCCCGCTTCCGCTGAAAAGATCCAGAAAACGGCAGTCTGCTATTTCGGGCTGCAGAATGTTGAACAGCGTTTCTTTAATTCGGTCAGTTGTCGGTCTTGTATCTGTTCCAGGTACAGTCTTTAATGGAAGACGCCTGGCTTTTCCTGCAATTACTCTCATTTCAGATTTAATCTCCAATCAAGGTCACCACGTGCCAGACCGAGGATAAGGAGTTCGGCTGTGGCAATGTTTGTGGCCACCGGTATATTATACTGATCGCATCTCATAACAATAGATGCGATGTCCGGTTCTTTGGGATCAATCATGACCGGATTGTAAAACAAAATTACCATATCAAGATCCTGACGTTCAACCATTTCCATAAACTGTTTATCGCCACCAATACTACCGGCGAGAAATTTGTGTACATGAAGGTTGGTAACTTCTTCAATTCTTCTTCCGGTGGTTCCTGTCGCATAAACCTCGTGTTTGGCGAGAATATTCTTATAGGCGATACAGAAATCTTCGATAAGTACTTTTTTACTGTTGTGTGCAATGATTCCTAAATTCATCGTTCATCTCTCCATTTTCACCAATACATTACTGGTTTTTTTTATACACTCCAATTCTCTATAATTATAACAAATTACTAAAAAAAGTGCAATTAAATCTTGAAAAACATACAAAGTTCATAGAATATTAATATTTTGAAAATCTGGTATTTTATACAGGAAATACCAGTGTATTTTTTTTGAAGAAACATATACTAGCATTGTAACATCAAAATCCAAAACCAAGGAGGAAATCAATATGTCTAACAAAAATACTTCTTCTAACAAAGCAGTTGTACCTGAAGCAAAAGGAGCACTTAACCGCTTTAAATTTGAAGTGGCAAATGAACTTGGTGTACCTCTTTCTGATGGTTACAACGGAAACCTGACTTCCAAACAGAACGGATCTGTCGGAGGCTATATGGTAAAAAGAATGATCGAAGCTCAGGAACGCCAGATGTCCGGCGGTTCTCAGAACGGTCAGTATTAAAAACCATATAACTGATCAGTCAGGAAACTGAAATATCCGGAACCGTGTTGTTCTGTGACCGATATTCGGCTGCAGAGTGACACGGTTTCAGGCGTTTTTGGCCTCTCCTTCAAAATACTCTTTTAAAAGCTTCACAACAACTCCGGAAAGCAGGAATACTGCAATCAGGTTGGGAATTGCCATGAGTCCGTTAAATGTTTCAGCAATATTCCAAAGAAGGCCAAGGTCAACGGTGGCACCGAGAATAGCTACCAGGGAATATGCAACCATAAAAGGTTTGATTATTTTTGAGGTAAATAAAAATTCAATGCATCGTGCACCGTAAAGTCCCCAGCCAATAATAGTTGAAAATGCAAAACAGCACATTGCAACTGCAGTGAAAATGGATACCCAGTTTCCATATGTGGAAGTAAAGCCGAGAATTGTAAGTTCAGCTCCTGCTGCTTCACCATAGGAAACCGGAACTCCGCTGCAGAGAATTACAAGCGCAGTGAGTGTACAAATTACGATGGTATCTGTAAAAACTTCGAAAATACCAAACAATCCCTGTTTAACAGGCTTATGTGTATCTGCACATGCATGTGCAATGGAACCTGTACCAAGTCCGGCTTCGTTGGAAAAAATACCTCTGGATACGCCCTTTTTCATACTCATAAAGAAACTTCCTACTGCTCCGCCTGTGACAGATGCCGGTGTAAAAGCACCTTTGATAATAGAAGCAAAAACAGCCGGAACATGATTGATGTTTAATAAAACCACACCAAGTGAAAGAATGATATAGAAAAGAGCCATAAAAGGAACAAGTTTTTCTGCAACATGTCCGATACGTTTGATTCCGCCAAGGAGAACAAGACCTACAAGAATCGCAAGAAAAATACCAAGTGCAAGATTTACGTTAGAGACACTGCCCAGAGATATAACATTGTAGTTTAACAGAGCAGAGTCAATGGCAGTGGTGATTGTGTTGACCTGAGTGGCATTTCCGGTTCCAAATACAGTCAGTACACCAAAAGCTGCAAAAAGATATGCGAGCCAGTGCCAGTGCTTTTTTAGACCGTTTTTTATGTAGTACATGGGACCTCCAACGAATTCACCGAGATCGTTTGTTTCACGAAAGTGTACGGCAAGTGTTACCTCTGAAAATTTTGTACACATTCCAAGGATAGCTGAAATCCACATCCAGAATACAGCACCTGGGCCTCCTATGGCAATTGCACCGGCTACACCGGCAATATTTCCGGTACCGACTGTTGCGGCAAGAGCTGTACAGACTGCCTGAAAAGGTGTCATGCTCCCATCGGAAGCTTCTCTCTTGCGGAGCATACGTCCTAAAGTAGTTCTTATTGCATAGGGAAATTTTCGAATCTGGAGAAAATTGGTACGAATGCTGAGGTAAAGACCGACACCGATAATGCAAATCATTGCCGGAACACCCCAAATAAAATTGTTTACAGCTGAATTTACAGCCTCAATGGTTGATAACATAGGTTCCCCCTTCTGGTATTCTTGTTACTGCGAGAAGTAACGAGTTTTCAATTTTATCGTTTTAAAGTAAAATAAAACTGGTGGTATTTTACCACGTTTTAAGAAAAATGTATAGTGCAGATTCAAAAGAAAAGATGCTTTATATATGTATGCATAAGAAAAACCCCGGACAACAGTTGTTGTCCGGGGTATGTTTACTGCACCTGTATAGGATTATAAGCCAATGAAACCGGTGATATCGCCATTGATAACATAATGTGCGCCATTGTCTTCCGGTTTGATGTATACTTTTAAATCTACCAGTTCAGATTCCTTTTTGCCCATTTCTTCTGTCCAGATTTTTTTGATGCTGTCTACGATGGTTTTGGAATCTACTTCTTTTCCGAGCCACTGAACATATACTTCGGTGTTAACAGTAACTGTTTTCTTTGCAGTAGTTTTTCTTGCAGCAGGTTTTTTTGCAGCAGTTTTCTTTGCAGGAGCTTTTTTTTCTGTCTTTGCTTCTGTGATTTTTTTAACAGGAGCCTTTTTAACAGGTTTTTCAGCAGCTGTATCAGTTACTGTTGTTTTGGCAGGTTCTGTTTTGGTAGGTTTTGCAGCAAGTTTTGCAGGAGCCTCTTTTTCGATAGCTGTATTTGCAGTAGTTGTCTTGGTTTCTGCTTTTTTTGTAGTTGTTTTTGTAGCCATAATAGCCTCCTTACAAGGTGTATTGATTAAATTACCGTTTTAGGATACTACGTTTCCCTGAAATTTGCAAGATTTTATTTAAGATAAGAACAGTCAGAACTACTGTTCAGCTGCCTTTTACATGCTGCTGAAAAGGTAATTTACAGGCCAAGATTGTCAAGAGAATCTTTCTGGAGAGATGTTAACTGCTCCTTGAGTTTCTGATGCTGCTCAAGTGAAAGATCCGGATCCAGGGCAAGAATTTCTGCTGCGGCTTCGCTGGCAGATTTAAGAATGGCGGAGTCATTATAAATATCTCCGATACGGAATTCCATGGTTCCGCTCTGACGTATGCCAAAGAGATCACCAGGTCCTCGCAGTTTCAGATCTTCACCTGCGATATAAAAACCGTCATTCGATTTATTCAGAATCTCGAGACGTTTGGAAGTGGTTTCTTCATTATTACCCTGAATAAAGATACAATAAGACTGATACTCTCCACGTCCGACACGTCCTCGAAGCTGATGCAACTGAGCCAGGCCGAATCTCTCTGCATTTTCAACCATCATTACAGTGGCATTTGGAACATTTACGCCTACTTCTACTACTGTTGTAGAAACAAGAATCTGAATTTCGCCCGATGCAAAAGCTTCCATAATACTGTTCTTTTCTTTTGCTTTCATTTTGCCGTGCAGATACTGTATATTGATATCAGAAGGAAAGATTTTCTGAATCTGCTGCGTATAGTCGAGTACATTTTCAGCATCAAGCCCATCACTCTCTTCTACCATTGGACAGATGATATATGCCTGTCTCCCTTCACGGATCTGTTTTTCTATAAAAGAATAAGCTTTGGGTCTGTATCCTGTATTTACAACACAGTTTTTAATTGGGAGCCGTCTTGCCGGCAGTTCGTCAATGACAGAAATATCCAGATCGCCGTAGAGAATTATAGCAAGAGTTCTGGGAATGGGTGTAGCACTCATAACAAGGATATTAGGAGGATTACCTCTTGTAGAAAGAGCCTCTCTCTGTTTGACACCGAAACGGTGTTGTTCATCAGTGATAACGAGGCCAAGTTTATGATAGATGACTTTATCTTGAATAAGCGCATGAGTTCCAATGATGATAACAGCTTCTCCTGAAGCAATTTTTGCATAAATTTCCCGTTTTTCCCGTGCAGTTGTGCTTCCGGTAAGAAGTACAGTTTCAAAAGACAGGTCATTGTTGGCCTTCAGTTCCATAAATCCTTCATAATGCTGACGGGCAAGAACCTCGGTAGGAGCCATCAGAGCTGCCTGACAGCCATTTTCCGCCGCAAGTACCATTGCAAGAAATGCAATAATCGTTTTGCCGCTTCCTACATCGCCCTGTACAAGGCGCGACATAAGGGTCTGGCCGGACAGATCACACTCTATTTCATGCCAGGTATTCAACTGTGCGCCTGTCAGCCTATATGGGAGATTTTCTATAATCTGTTCTGTTGTCCATGTTTCGTGCATTGGAAAAGTGTTGTGGGCTTTTTCTGTCTGTTCTTTCAGCATCTGGACTGAAAGAATGAAAAAAAGAAACTCATCAAAAACAAGTCTTTTTCGGGAAACAAGCAGTTCCTCCATATTTCTGGGAAAATGTATTGTTCTGAGACAGTAATTAATGTCTGCAAGCTCATAATGCTCTCTTATTTCCTGTGGAAGATATTCGGAATGCATAGTAAATTTTCCGAGAAGCTGCTGTACCATTTTGGTAATAGTTTTATTTGAAAGTCCGGCTGTCAGGCTATAAACAGGCTGCAGACTGTGAAGAATTTCTTCATAGGCCGCAGGTGTAAAAATTTCCGGCTGTTCCATCTGAAGACGATTTTGTTTTCGGGTAATCTTTCCACGAAAAACGAAGGAACTGCCTTTCTTGAGCTGGGTGCGAAGATATGGCATATTAAACCAGATAACAGAAAGCTTTCCGCTGGAATCAGCAACAGTTGTTGTAATGATCTGTTTTCCTCGTCCTGAACTTACATAAACGCCGGTACATACCGCAGCGGAGACAGATTTGACTGTCCCCTCATTAAGGTCTGCGATATTGGCCGGCGTTTCATAAGTATCATAATTTCTGGGATAATAACGGATAAGATCCTCAGTGTCAAAAATTCCGATTTTCTGAAAAAGTTTTTCTGTTTTTTCTCCTACACCTTTTAAGGTTCTTAAACTTTCTCCCATGGCAGTTACTCTACAGAAAGTATATAGTAGTAAATAGGCTGGTCGCCCTTGTTGATTTCTACTTCGCAGTCAGGATAAGCTTCTTCAAGAGTTGAAGCAAGAGTTTCGGCATCTTCTTCAGAAGTATCTGCGCCATAATAGATACTGATTACTTCTGCTTCATCTGACATCATTGCATCTACAGTGCGTTTTGCCACATCTTCTTTACTTGAACCGACTGCAAGGATGCCGTTGTCACCGATTCCCATGATGTCACCTTCATGAATTTCTTTATCGTCAATTCTTGTGTCACGTACTGCGTAAGTAATCTGTCCGGTTCTGACTTTTGAGATTGCTTCCAGCATTTCCTGTTCATTTTCTTCGGGCGTTTTTTCAGGGACAAAGCTGATCATTGCTGTGATTCCCTGCGGAACTGTTTTTGTGGGAACAACAATAATATTTTTATCTTCTGTCAGATCACGTGCCTGATTGGCAGCGAGAACGATATTTTTGTTGTTCGGGAAAATAAATATATTTTTCGCATTAACTTTTTCGATAGCGTTTAACATATCTTCTGTACTTGGATTCATTGTCTGACCGCCTTCAATAAGGTAATCGGTTCCAAGTTCTTTAAAGATATCAGAAAGTCCCTCGCCGGCAGATACGGCAATAAAACCAGTTTCTTTAGGCGGAGTCAGTTCCTTTTCTTCTTCTGCCTGCTGGCGGGCGAGGTTTTCGGCATCTTTTATGAGTTTTTCCTGATGCTCTTCACGCATATTGTCAATTTTCATACGGGAAAGAGCTCCATATGTCAGGGCACGTTCAATTGCCTGACCGGGATGATTGGTGTGCACATGTACTTTAACAATTTCATCGTCAGCAACAAGTACAATTGAATCACCGATGGATGTAAGAAATTCTTTGAAAGAATGTTCCTCTTCAATCGGCATTTCTTTATCAAGAAGGATAATAAATTCTGTACAGTAACCAAACTTGATATCAGCCTCTGCCTGAGGAGAAATTTTGGTTACAGGAGTACTTCCGGTTTTCTGGAAATCATTGTAATCTACTTCTTTGCCAAGGAAACCATCCATCGCACCACGGAGTACTTCGAGAAGTCCCTGCCCACCGGAATCTACAACACCTGCTTCTTTAAGAACAGGAAGCATTTCTGGTGTACGTGCAAGTGTTGCTTCCGCATGAGCAAAAATTTCTTCGAAATATGGTTGAAGGTCTTCGGCAGCAGGTGCTATTTCAGCTGCTTTCAATGCTGCTTCACGAGCCACGGTAAGAATTGTTCCCTCTTTTGGTTTCATAACTGCTTTATATGCAGTTTCTACCGCTTTATCCATAGCAGCTGCAATTGCGAGAGCATCAAGTTCCTTGGATTTGTGTACACTTCTTGTGAATCCTCTCAGAAGCTGGGAAAGGATAACACCGGAGTTTCCGCGGGCTCCACGAAGTGAACCAGACGAAATTGCCTTTGCAAGTGTCTCCATATCAGGGTTATCCAGTGCGCTTACTTCTCCTGCTGCAGACATGATCGTCATTGTCATATTTGTACCGGTATCCCCATCTGGTACAGGGAATACGTTTAATTCATTGATCCATTCTTTTTTGGCTTCCAGATTCTTGGCTCCTGCCAGGAACATTCTGGAAAGTACTTTGGCATCTATGGTTTTAATAATCACCACAAGTTCCTCCTCTAAATACTTAATCTATTGCGCGAACGCCTTCCACATAGATGTTGATTTTTTCTATTTCCATGCCTGTGAATTCTTCTACTTTATATTTGACACTACTGACCAGATTATCAGCAATTGTACTGATGTTAACACCATATGCGACAATGACATGGAAATTCAGGCAGATTTTATTATCTTCGGTGATCTTGACACTGATGCCGTGCTTCAGGCTGTCCTTGCGAAGAAGCTTTACAAGACCGTCTTTCATGCTGACTGCAGCCATACCAACAATACCAAAACATTCAACTGCAACACTGCCTGCGTAGGTTGCAATAACATCCGTATCAATGACGATCTGTCCCAATCCGGAATCTATACGTCCATTCATATAGGTACCTCCAATTTAATATTATGAAAGTATTATAACCTCTTTTTGTAGAAAAAGGAATATTATTTTTATATTTTTCCTTTTTTTGCTTGCAAAAGGGAAATTCATCTGTTAAAATAAAACCTGTTGAAAAAAAGCGTCAAGGAGGTGCTATCATGGCTAAATGCGCAGTTTGTGAAAAAGGTGCTTATTTCGGAAATAATGTAAGTCATTCCCATAGAAGATCCAATAAAATGTGGAAATCAAATGTGAAGTCCGTAAAAGTTAAAACCGCTACCGGCGGTGCAAAGAAGATGTATGTATGTACTTCTTGTCTGAGATCCGGAAAAGTGGAAAGAGCATAAATTTCCTGGCTACCCCCGCAGAATTGCGGGGGCCTTTTTTTTGTAAAAGAACAGAAAAAGCAGGAACCTGTATGGAACCTGCTTATCTGCAAAACATATGATATCCGCACAACAGGCAAAGCCCGGCGGAAATTATGATAACAGCGCTTTCTTTTATCAGCATACCGATCACCATTCCGATTCCGATGCAGAATAACATAAATCCAAAAAATCTTCCCATCTCCGAACCTCATCTGTTGGGCTTATACTATTCTATGCGGAAAAACTTTCTGTATACTCCTTAATCTTCTGTTGTTTCATCAGAATCTGATTTCCCGAATCCTGAAGCAAAACGATCAACAAAATCAGGAACCATATCAAGAACTTTGGTAAGTCCATCCTGATTTTTGACATTAACAAGCTTGGTTGTACCATTCTGGATTACCAGTACGGCACTTGGAGTAAGTTTCCCGGTCATACCGCCACCACCATTGCTTTTTTTATCACCTTCAAAAGCACCAGCACCTACACCGAAAGATACATCAACAAGAGGAAGAATAATGGTATCTCCTACATGAATGGCATCTCCGACTACTGTTTTGGCAGAGATAAAGGCATCCATACCCTTAAAAAGTGAATTAACAGTATCTTTAAAATTATTTTCGCCTGACATATTCAGCCCTCCCTGTGTTTCCATCTGTGGATCACATATTTGATATTTTTGTTAAAATATAATCTGATTGCAGTTTGCAGAAAAACAATTCCATAAACTCTGCCTTTCAGATTAATATTACCCTGTATAAAATTTTGGTTTTCAAATACAGGTGTAACCTGAATACAATTTTGATGCAGTGGGATAGTCATTCCCAGAACAGCAAGTACAGTACCTGTAATTGACGGATCACTGCTGCCGAATGTTATATGACCAGTTGCCCTGGTTGGAAAAACATGTTTCAACAGACGGAAAGCAGAAGCTCTGGCCTGTGAAAGAGCTGCTTTTGTTCTGGGATGTCCAAGAAATTTTTTCCACCAGTCTATTTTGGTGCAGGTACTTTGGATTGTTGATGAAAATTTCTGTACAGTCAGAGGAATTCCTCTGATTTTATAATATATTTTTTTTATTTTCTCCCAAAACGCACGTAATCTATTCCCGAGTCTGAAGAAAAAATTTTCACCGGTTTCTTTTATTTCCTGATAAAATTCTTCAGATTCATCATTTTCTGTATCAGAATCTGATTCAGAGGAAAATATTTCCGGTTGTTTTATGTGATGTATCGGGATTTCATCTTCTGTTTCCGTCAAATCAGAGAAAGATTTGCTGCTGGCTGGAGAAGAATCCAATAAAGGCTGAGAATTCCGACTGCGCAAAAACTTCAGGAGTCTCAGGAGTGGAATTCCTAAAATATAGATTTCCTTTGTGAACTGTCCATTCCAGAATCTACATTTCAATGCAATCAGCCCGAAAAGCCAGCTGACCTTTCCTCCGGCAGTCAGTTCTCTGAAGAAGTTTGTTTCTTTTGAAAGTGTTCCCCTGTAGCGAACCGGACAAAAAAGAATCAGCAGAAGAATCAATAAAATAAGTCCGAGTATACATCCGACAATGATTAGTATGATTTTTGCAAGTAACCACAGAACATGTAGCATAGATTCACCTGTTTTTCCAATATTCTTTGATCCGGAACTCACCGGTCTCGTGATATACTTCATGGATAATATCTGAAACCATATCAAAGGCAACGTCTTTGCCCTTGGTTATGCCTATGATTTCAGGACATATATCCGCTGCAGCTTCCTGCATTAATGTCAGGGCAGGGAGAATTTCCAGCAGGACGGAGGGATTATCTGACAGGGTCACCAGATAGATTCCTGGTAATGGTCTGCCGGAATCTAGCTTTTTCTGAATTTTTTGGATATTTTTGATATTCTCTCCAATTAATAGATTCCTGTTCCATTTCAACATGGCAGTTTGCTGCTCCTTTGGCCGGGAAAGCTTACAGTTACAGTTTCCCCAGATATTTTTAATCTAAACAGGACTGCGTAAAAACACAGTCCCTATTGATGTCTTATTCTGGACGTAAGTTATTCACTTCGTCGCTGTTTTCCCCAGAGTCCCTGACTTCTCAGATTCAGATATTCCTGATAAGCACGTTCAACAATCTGCTTTTCGTTGGAAAAACGAAGAAGATGATAAACTTCATGGAATTTATAGTAACCTGAATCGATAAAAAATTCTTCTCTCTGAGGTCTGCTATGATAATTATCTGCCGTCATCAGATACCAGTGTACTTCTTTTGTAACAACGTCTTCAGGAACTGAAAAATTATAATGACTTTTGCCAATATATTTTACAACGGTGGCTTTTACACCTGCTTCTTCCTGCACCTCCCTGAGTGCAGTCTGTATATGTGTTTCGCCTTCTTCTACAGTTCCTTTTGGCAGTACCCAGCCTTCATAACGGTTCTTATAAGACTTATACAGTGCCAGTATCTTACCACGATAAATTACCACACCGCCACAGCTCGTTGCTTCTATCATATTGCAATTTCCTCCTGTAATGCGTGTGAGTTTCATATCCTGAACTGCATATAGTATACCTCTTTTTTTGTGCCCTGACAACTATAAGTTATCAGGAATACTGTCAGTCAAAGTGATACGCATCAAAAAGATCGGCCGCAATAGGCACTGCTGCTTCACTTCCTGTGCCACCACCTTCCACAATAACTGCTACAACAAGGTCTGGATCATCTATGTTGGAATAACCGATAAACCAGGAATGGCTGGATCCGTTTTCATCATATTCAGCAGAACCTGTTTTGCCGGCAACGGTATAGCCTCTTCCATTCAGGGCACTTGCAGTACCTTTTTCTACAACGCCCTGCATCAGCTTCGCAAGCAGAGAAGCTTCATTGTCTGTCATCAGTCTGGTATAGGCATCCGGATCAGTTGTGCTGATAAGATCACCACTGGCATTTTGAACTTTGTCGATAAGATACGGTTTCATAAGCACACCACCATTAGCAATTGCGCTGGTAATAAGAGCCATGTGCATAGGAGAAACAAGAGTGTTTCCCTGTCCGATGGCAGTCTGCATTGTCAGCGGTATTCCCGATTTGCCGTTCAGAGTAAAAGAGCTTTTACGATAGGATGACAGAGGAAGTTTCTTATTAAAAAGGAGATCTTCACTGGTTCTCAGAAGAGACTCGCCGCCCAGTTCTGTACCTATCTCTGCGAAAGCACAGTTACAGGAGTTGGCAAAAGCAGTGTAAAAATCTTCCTGTCCGTGAACAGTGCTGTTGTAGCAGTGAATAGTATGTCCATCAAGAGTAACCGTTCCCTGACAGTTATATGAGAAGCCGTTAAAACTTCCCTTTGTGCGGAAATAATCAAGTGCGGTAACAATTTTGAACGTGGAACCCGGAGGGTACTGTCCCATGGTTGCCCTGTTCAGCAGACTGCTGTTTGTTTCATCATTTACAAGTGTTTCCCATTCAGAAGAAATACTGTTTGGATCAAAATCAGGTTTGCTGACCATTGCAAGAATTTTTCCGGTAGATGGTTCCAGCGCCACAACAGCGCCTTTCCTGTCTCCAAGAGACTGGTACGCAGTTGTCTGAAGATCCTCACGCAAAGTGGATATAACAGTATCCCCGGTATTTTTGGTACCGAGAAATTCATTTTTGATCTGAGTAAGGAAAAATTCATGGGAAGTCAGAAGCTGAAAATTCGCTTCGGATTCCAGACCACTTTTTCCATTAGTATCATAACCGACTACATGGGCAAATATATTGTTGTAAGGATACACACGTGTTTCAGTACCATCATCGTCTACCTCGGTTTCAGCAAGGATTTCACCGTCTGAAGACATGATTTTTCCACGTACTACCCTGTCGGCAAAAGTATCCTGTCTGGTATTATAAGGACTGTTTATAAAACTGTCACTTTTAACAGCGTTAAAGTAAATGAGATATCCGATCAGTCCCATAAATATGGCAACAAAGAAAATAGATACGAAAGTATATTCGCGGTTTCTGCCCCGGCGCCGTTTAGATCTGGCCCGTTCTGCCTGCTTCCTCTCTTGCTCGTATTCTCTGAACTGCTTCTTTTCTTCTCTTCTCAAATTCTTCATCCTCATCTTCTCTTAAAATATATAGTCCCTGGATAATTGCAAGCATGATGATCGTACTGAGCACAGAACTTCCACCATAACTTACAAGGGGAAGTGTGACTCCGGTCATCGGAATAAATTTACTGGCGCCACCGATGGTCAGGAATACCTGAAAGGCATATTCTGTACCGAGACCAAGGGCAATCAGTTTATAAAAAGGATTAATGATACGCAGTGCTATATTAACAATCATCAGAAAAAAGCTCATGCACACAAGGATAAGACAGATTGCAAAAATCCCTCCCAGTTCCTCACAGATTGCACTGAAAATAAAGTCGTTTTTGACAACAGGGATTGATTCAGGGGATCCCTGACATAGGCCCATACCGAACCATCCGCCTGTGCCGATGGCAAAAAGCGACTGCACAATCTGATAGCCTTCATTCTGATAAACGGCCATAGGGTCTTTCCAGGCGCTTACACGCTGCCTTACATGACCGAAAAGATGATAGGCAACTACAGAGGCTGCGCTTCCGCCGGCAATTCCCAGAGCAAGATAACCAGCATTGCGGGTCGCTACAAAAACCATTACAAGATATGCAGCAAAAAAGATAACGGCACTTCCGAGATCCCTGGATAATACCAGAATACCGACATGGAGTGCTGCAACGACTGAAACCTGTATAACTGCACGGAAACTGATATCTCTGGACAGGAATGAGGCAAGGAAAAATACGAAGGTGATTTTGATCGCCTCTGAAGGCTGAACTCCAAGCAGGGAAAGTTTGGCTCCGTAGCTTGTCCTTGCAAGAACAAATACTGCTGCCAGAAGGATGATACCAATAGCGGCATAAATCCATGTAAGTTTACGTAAAAAACGCATCTTACGGATCATAACCGGAATGACAAGTGCTATGATATTTGCAGCTGAAGCGATAAGCAGCTGTTTGTTGGCAGTTGTGATATCCAGTCTGCATAACATGATAAATCCGATGCTTAAAAGCATGCACATGTTATTAAGAAGGAGCAGAGACGCTTTTTTATAAAAGATACGGTAGAGTATCTGGATAATAGCAAAAAATCCCAGCATTTCCACATAAAACTGAACTACCTTAAAATCAAAAGTTTTCAGATAGATCACAAGAAACGCCATGAAGTCCATGGAAAAAATCAGCGTAAGCTGTCTCTGTAGTAATTCATTACGTTCATCATTATCTGGCTGTCGTACTGCATAGAAACAATGAAACGTATATACGATCATCAGTGTCAGGATGATGTATTTGGACAGTTCAACAATTACATTAATCATATACCTTATTCGGCTCCTCTTTTAAAATGTCCTTTTGTAAAGTCGTGGCTGGAAGGAATTTGACCATTAAGATATACGGCTTCAAAATCCTTCATGATTTCTGCTGCCTGTGCAGGAGATTCAAGTGTAAAATTAAGGCGGAGTTCTCCGGCACCAAGCTTTCTGACATGATCTGCTTCTTTAAGAAGACCATAGGGGATGCTGTTATATAAAATATTATAACAGTAATTCTGCGGACCTGTAGTCCCTGTTTTCCATGGATCACAGACGCATACGCAGGTAAATTCTTTGTCATACCGGTCTTTAAGAATCATTTTGTGCTGATTTTTGTCGCATTGCAGACAGTTTTTTCTTACACACTGTGCAGACAGCATCAGCGGACTGTATCCGTAGATGATACAATCACTGTTTTGATTATTTCTGTGCAGCAGTTCTTTTTCATTGAGTTCCAGAGGGATTGTATTGCGGAAAATACCCTGATCATTCCAGAAAGAAACTGCCTCGTTATTCCAGGTATACATGGAGGCATCCAGTATACAGTATTTTTCCAGACCGGCTTTTTTAAGAATTCCGTAACTTTCAAGATTTCTTATAAGAAATCCCTTCATTCCTGATTTCAGCCATTCCCTGCTTGTGAGGATAAAGGCGGCAGGTACATTTCCGCGTGTGATATAGGGAAGTGTCAGAAACAGGTCTTTGGAGTTCTGTATTCCCATTTGCAGGCACTGCTGCATTGCATCAGGATAAAGATACATACCTTTGATGGAATCTCTTTTACAGAGTATAAGTGCCTGCTCAGGAGTTTCGCAGGAAACATAAAATCCATCTTGCTGTGAAGTGGTATTTCTGATATCTGATGCTGCATAAAACGGTGGTTTAGAGGCGACTCTGCGCATTTTGCCGCAGATCTGTTCCCGTAGATCGTGAAGTGCAGTGCGTCGCAGTTCGTTTAGAATTTTCACAGGGATAAAAATGTTTTCTCCCATCTGAATATCCAGAAATTCCCAATAGAATTCGGAATTGCCCAGTTTGTTCATCTGCTGACGTATCCTGTCTTCTGACATAGGCCTGTCTTTGGCTATCTGTACTTCGCCAAGGGAAACTGTTGTATGAAAATTTCTGCAGGATACTTTCAGTATAGCAGGACTTTGTGGATACAAGATTAAATTTCCCTTAATTTTTTCTTTAGGTTGTGTTATATGAACAGAAATATTGCCTGATTTTTTGTCATTGGTGAAAGCCATCATGGAAGGACCGTTATACTGTTTGAAATAGCCCTGACAGGAACCTCCGCGGTTAAAAATATCAAGAAGATATCTGCGATCTTTCTCTTCAACCTGATAGTGAGAGGGATCACTGAGACAAAGATCAAGGTATTTGCGGTAAATGGAAGTAACACCGGCTGTGTATTCAGGCTGTTTCATGCGGCCTTCAATTTTCAGTGATACAACTCCTGCTTTAAGAATTTCCGGAAGTATGTCAATGGTGCAGATATCTTTCAGACTTAAAGGACAGAATTCTTTCCGGTTACTGTAATGTCCTGTTTCTTCACGGACCTGATAAGAAAGGCGGCATGGCTGTGCGCAGCGTCCGCGGTTTCCGCTTCTGCCTCCTAGCATACTGCTCATAAGACACTGACCGGAAAAACTGTAACACAGAGCTCCATGAATAAAAGCTTCTATTTCAATGGGACTGGCATTGTGCATATCAGAAATTTCGCGGAGACTCAGTTCACGTGCCGCAACAATTCTGGAAGCGCCCTGTTCTTCGAGAAATTTCATTCCCTCAGGTCCGGTAACGGTCATCTGTGTACTTGCATGCAGATGAAGACCAGGAAAATTTTGGCGTATAAACTGAAAAACCCCCAAATCCTGTATGATAACTGCATCCAGGCCTGCTTCATATACAGGAAGCAGTGACTGATAGAGCCTGTCCTGGATTTCTTTGTTTTTCAGAAGTGTGTTTACAGTCAGATAAAGTTTTCTGCCGTGAATGTGTGCTGTTTCTATAGCACTGACAAGTTCATCCTGTGTAAAATTTTGTGCGTAGGCTCTGGCACCAAAATCGGGACCGCCTACGTATACTGCGTCTGCACCTGCACCAAGTGCTGCCAGAAATGCATCGTAAGAACCGGCAGGGGCAAGAAGTTCAATATTATATTTGTCCAAAATGTCCAATTCCTTTCATACATAAATGAATGAAGGGGACTACCGAAGCAATCCCCTCTTTCTGAATTATTTTAGTAATTTGTCGATTTCTCCCTCGAGTTCTCTGACTTTTCCCTCCAGAAGTTCTTTCTGGTGTGCAGTTTCCTGCTCCTTTTTTTCGGTTTCTTCTATTTTCATACGAAGAGCGATCAGTTCATGCTTCAACTCGTACATTTCCTGATCCTTCTGCTGAAGATCCTGTTCAAAAATTTCTGCCTGTTTTTTGGCTTTGAAATAATCATCCGTGATATTCAGACTGATCAGAGTGTGTTTCGTTTCTACAGGCTGCCGGGAATATCCTGGCATTTCGCTTAATTCTGCTATTTTGTTATTTATATATGATGCTACTTTCTGAAAATACTCTTCAGATTCGTAGCCACCTAACGTAATGATCTTTCCGCCGATTACTACCTGCGCCGTATTTTTGACTGCCATAACAAGCCTCCTGTGTAATTAATTCTCTTATTGATTATAATCGAATTTTGTAGAAATGTATAGGAATTTTTACGATTTCTTTTCGATTCCCAGATGCTTATAAGCCAGATCAGATGCAATGCGGCCTCTGGGGGTTCTGTTCAGGAAACCGTTTTGCAGCAGATATGGCTCATATACGTCTTCCAGAGTGCCTGCATCTTCGCCTATGGCAGCAGCCAGAGTTTCCAGACCTACAGGCCCTCCCTTAAAATTAACAATAAGTGTCTGAAGAATTCTTCGGTCGATTTTGTCAAGGCCATACTGATCTACTTCCAGAAGATCAAGGGCAAAGGCAGCCACATCAAAAGTGATTTTTCCGTCATATTTGACCTGTGCAAAATCACGGACTCTTTTTAGCAGTCTGTTGGCAAGACGCGGAGTCCCGCGGGAACGTTTGGCTATTTCAGCAGCACCTTTGGGGGCGATTTCAACATTGAGTACTTCTGCTGAACGCATGATGATAGTCTGAAGTTCTTTTTGATTATAGAATTCAAGATGATGCATGACTCCAAAACGGTCACGCAGTGGTGCTGAAAGAAGCCCGGCACGTGTTGTTGCTCCTACGAGAGTGAATTTCGGAAGGTCAAGACGTATGGAACGTGCAGAAGCTCCTTTGCCGATCATGATATCAATGGCAAAATCTTCCATTGCCGGATAAAGGACTTCTTCTACCTGCCTGTTAAGACGGTGAATTTCATCAACGAAGAGAATATCCCCCTCTTGAAGGTTGTTGAGAATGGCAGCCATTTCACCGGGTTTTTCGATTGCAGGACCGGAAGTAACCTTCATATGAACTCCCATCTCATTGGCAATAATACCGGATAAAGTTGTTTTTCCGAGTCCAGGAGGGCCATAAAACAGTACATGATCCAGTGTATCATGTCGCTGCTTGGCTGCTTCTATATAAATTTTCAGTGTGTTTTTTGTTTTTTCCTGACCGATATATTCGTCAAGTGTCTGAGGACGCAGATTTCCTTCAAGAGGAAAATCCTCTTCTGTGACATCGGTTGTGATAACTCTTTTTTCCATTTATATTGGTGCTCCCGTTTATAACTGTTTTAGGGCTGCCTTAAGAATACCTTCTACATCATCAAAGTTCACGCCAGTTACCTTACGTACAGCCTTCATGGCATCGGTACTGCTGTATCCCAGTGCAATCAGCGCTTCTGCTGCTTCCTGACGTCCATCGTGCAGAATTTCACCTGTGATCATGGCGGTCTCCTGCTGATGAGCCAGTTTTTTCTCAAAAGCATCTTCAAGTTCTAATTTATCTTTCAACTCAAGAATGAGTTTCTGAGCAGTTTTTTTGCCTATGCCAGGTGCTTTGGAGATGGTTTTGATATCTTCGGATAATACTGCAAAACGAAGTTCATCAGAAGTCATTCCGGAAAGAATACCCATTGCTGCTTTGGGGCCGATTCCGTTTACACCAAGTAACAGGCGAAACATTTCCAGGTCATCTTTGGATAAAAAGCCATACAGCTGCATGGCATCTTCGCGTACATGAAAATATGTATGCACTTTAAGTTTGCCTTCGGTCCGGACCGCCTGTTCAAGAGCAGAGCCTGTCATATATATCTCGTACCCTATTCCACCAGTTTCAATAATGACTGAATTTTCTGTTGTATCAGCTACATAGCCGTTGATAAATGAAATCATATTATAACTCCTGCATTTGTGCTTTACCAATCATAACATAACAGATAGCAAAAAGCAAACATCTATTCGGAAAAAGAAAAGCCTCCGACCTGATGTTATCAGGCCGGAGGTTACATACGTAAATATGAAGATTAAAGAATGATACCTCTTGGGCAGGCTTCTTTACATGCGCCGCAATTTGTACATTTTTCATAATCAATATGTGCACAGAAATCTGTAACAGTGATAGCACCGTTAGGACAGGTTTTTTCACATTTTTTACATCCGATACATCCGATTTCGCAAGCAGATGTAACTGTTTTTCCTTTTGCGTGGGAGCTGCATCCAACAAATGTTTTCTGCACATATGGTGCAAGCTCGATCAGATGATGAGGACATTTTGCAATACATTTACCGCAGGCTTTACAAGCCTCACGGTCAACAACTGCAACACCGTTTACAATATGGATAGCGTCGAAAGGACATGCTTTAACGCAGCTTCCGAATCCCATACAGCCATAGGAACATGCTTTTGATCCGCCACCAGGAATGAAGGCCATCATCTCACAGTCTTCTACACCTGTATATTTATAATTGTTATTAGTTTTGTCACAGGTGCCGGTACATTTTACAAATGCTGCCATGCGGGCAGTTTCAACAACTTCCTGTCCCATAATGCCGGCAATGACTTTTCCAACTGCATCTCCACCAACAGGACATGCATTAACAGGTGCCTCTCCTTTGGCAATGGCAGCTGCAAGTCCGTCACAGCCCGGGTATCCACAACCACCACAGTTATTTCCCGGAAGTGCTTCGCGGACAGCAACTTCCTTTTCGTCTACTTCAACGGCAAATTTCTTACCTGCAATGCTAAGAAAGATACCAATAAAGAGGCCGACTGCTGCAACAACTACGGTTGCGGTAATAATTGCTCCAATATTCATGATCACGCCTCCTTAAATTAATCCTGAAAATCCGAAAAATGCAATGGCCATCAGACCTGCTGTAAGAAGTACGGTCGGGAAGCCTTTGAATGATTCCGGAATATCATTAAACTGAATTTTTTCACGGATACCAGCCATAAGTGTGATGGAAATTGTGAAACCTACTGCTGTTGCAAATCCGTTTACAGTACCCTGAAGAATGTTATATTCATCCTGAACGTTTGTAAGCGCTACGCCGAGAACTGCACAGTTTGTAGTGATCAGTGGCAGATAAACGCCGAGTGCCTGATAAAGAGAAGGAATACATTTCTTGAGAAACATTTCCACAAACTGAACAAGTGCTGCAATAATAAGGATAAATACAATTGTCTGTAAGTATTCCATACCTGTAGGAACAAGAATAAAATTGTAAATAAGCCCTGTTACAAAGGAAGACAGAGTGATAACGAAAACAAGAGCTCCACCCATTCCCACAGCTGTCTCAGTTTTTTTGGAAACACCAAAAAACGGACACAGACCAAGGAACTGGCTAAGTACTACGTTGTGTACAACGGCAGAGCTGACAAGGATGATCAATAATTCTTTCATGCTTATTTACCTCCTTTACATGCAGTATTTCCGCAACTGTCGCAACCAGCACAGCAACCGCAGCCTTCACTTGGATCAATTCCTTTTTTGGCTGCACCAACTTTGAATTTGTTCTGAAGTGCTGCAAGCATAGCCAGAACGAAAAATGCTCCAGGTGCAAGGATAAAGATTGTGATCGGTTCATAACCAAATTTGCCGTCTGCTGCCAGAGGAAGAATCTGTTTTCCGAAAATCTGTCCGGCACCGAGAAATTCACGAACAGCACCAATACATGTGATACTTAAGGTGAAACCAAGTCCCATACCAATACCATCAAATAATGAAGGAATTGGAGGATTTTTGGAAGCATATGCTTCTGCACGACCAAGGATAATACAGTTAACAACAATAAGAGGAATATAAATTCCAAGTGCGGAATACAGGGTTGGTATAAAGCCCTGAAGAAGCATCTGTACGATTGTTACGAAAGAAGCAACAACTACGATAAATGCAGGCATACGCACTCCGTCAGGAATAAATTTCCTTAAAAGAGAAATCATAAGGTTGGATGCAGCCAGTACTACTGTTGTAGTAAGACCCATACCAATACCATTGATTGCAGATGTTGTAACAGCCAGTGTCGGACACATACCAAGCACCAGCACAAAAGTCGGATTTTCTTTAATAATACCGTTTACAAGACGTTCAGCAGGTGTATTTGCTTTCATGACTCTGCTCCTCCTTCCACATACTGAAATGCACAAAGTCCGGCATTGACACCGTTTGTCATGGCATTTGTTGTAATAGTAGCACCACTGATAGCGTCAATCTGATCATCTGAGGTGGCACCTGTTTTTGTGTATGTAAATTTTTCTACTTTTTTATCTTTGAACTGATCTTTGAAACTGTCAGTAGTGGCTTTCATTCCAAGACCTGCAGTTTCACTGATGGACAGAATAGAAATACCGTTTAAAGTACCGTCATTCTGAACACCCATGGCAAACTGGATATCTCCACCGTAACCTTCGGAATCTGTTACTGTGAATGCGTAACCCAGTGTTTCGCCTGAGGCATCTTCTGCTACCATAATTTCGTCAATTGTCTGGGCTGTAAAGCCATTATCGCTGAGATAAGAAGTCAGATCATCATCAGCAGAATAGATTTCGAATTTATCAGCATCCTCAAAGACTGTTTTGTAAGCTTCTTCTTTTGATTTTTCCTGCTGTGTCGCAATCGGGCCTGCTGTAATGTCCTGTACGACACCAAGGGCAAGACCTGCAACCAGAGTAATAACAGTAATGGAAATGGTGTTTTTCAGGATTGTATTCATGCCTTTTTACCTCCTTTTCCAAAGGCTACTGGTTTGGTTGCCTTTTCAATAAGCGGAACCAGTAAGTTACAGAAGATAATTGCATAGGAAACACCTTCTGCTGATCCGCCGAACAGACGGAAAACGGCTGTTACAATACCAAGACAGCAGCCGTATACGAGCTGTCCCTTAGGTGTGATCGGTGTTGTGACATAATCTGTAGCCATGAACCATGCACCAAGCATAAGTCCGCCTCCGAACAGATGGCTTAACAGATAGTTGATATCAAATCCCATGCCAGTACCAAACATATAGAAGATTACAAAAATGGCAAAACTTCCGATATATGTAAGCGGGATTTTGAGATCAATAACTTTAAATGCAAGAAGGATCACTGCACCTATCAGGATCGCAAGGGCAGATGTCTCGCCGATTGTTCCCTGAATATTACCAATAAAGAGATCTTTTACCGGAATAGATGATGCTGCAACAAAGCCTTGTTTTTTCAGTGCGGCAAGTGGTGTTGCACCTGTTACTGTATCAAGAACACCTCTGTAACTCTTGGATACAGAGAAGTCAGTCATTTTAGCTGCAAAAGAAATCATAAGAAAACATCTTGCACCTAATGCCGGGTTCATGAAGTTCTGTCCAAGACCTCCAAAGAGCTGCTTTACAACAATGATAGCAAATGCACTGCCAAGTACCGGCATCCACAGTGGAATCTGCGGCGGCATGTTTAAAGCAAGTAAAAGGCCGGTAACTACGGCACTGAAATCATTGACCGTGTTTTTTTTATGCATCAGACGGTCATAAAGCCATTCAAAAAACACACTGGAAATTACTGTTACGAGCACAACAAGGAGTGCATGAAGACCGAAATTCCAGATTCCAAACAGAGTAGCCGGAAGCAGTGCGATGACAACTAACTGCATAATACGGCTTGTGGTCATTTTGTCCCTCACATGGGGATTCGATGATACATTATACATTTCTTCCATTTCCTATATCCTCCCCTTATTTCTTCTTTCTGCGTTCTGCAAGAACCATTTTACGCATAGATTTGATGCTCTGGGTCAGTGGTCTCTTAGCCGGGCAGATATAACTGCAGCATCCACATTCACAGCATTCCATACCATCCAGTGCTTCAAAACCAGCCATATCACCTCGTTCAGCAAGTGTTGCAAGACGCGCAGGAAGAACATGACCAGGACAGACACCTACGCAACGTCCGCAGTTGATACAAGCAGTCTGGATTGCCTGCGATTCAGAAACAGCATCGTGTTCCAGAAACAGGAATGCAGATGTTGTTTTTACACATGGAATATGAAGATCATAAAGTGCAAATCCCATCATAGGACCACCGGAGATTGCTTTTGCGATTTTTGCTTTCAGCCCGCCGGCAGCATCTACCAGTTCTGACATATCAGTTCCTGTAAGTACGGTATAGTTCTTGGGATTATTGATTCCTTCACCGGTAATAGTAACAATTCTGCTCATAACAGGTCTTCCAAGGATAACGGCTTTATATACTGCAACAACAGTATCGATATTATCAACAACACAGCCGACATCAGCAGGAAGCATGGTGGAGTTGATTTCTCTTCCGGTAGTAGCATAAATCAGTGTACGCTCACCGCCCTGTGGGTATTTGGTCATAAGCTCTTTAACTTCAATACGCGGTTCGTCTTTGACAAGTTCTTTCATTTTTGAGATACAGTCAGGTTTGTTATCTTCAATACAGATAAAACCTTTCGCAGAGTCAAAAAGAGAAAGAATAACACGAAGGCCTTCAACAACTTTTTCAGGCTCTTCCAGCATTCTTCTGTAGTCGCTGGTAAGATATGGTTCACATTCTGCCCCGTTTACAAGTACATATTCGATTTTAGAAGGATCTTTCGGTGCAAGTTTGACATGTGTCGGGAAACCGGCACCACCCATACCTACTACTCCGCCCTCTTTGATTCTGTTCAGTATTTCTTCTCGTGAAAGCTCTTCCAGTTTGGCAGGCTGGAATTCAACTTCCTGGTACTGCTGGTCGTTTTCGATAATAATAGAATCAGCCATTGCTCCGACAGCAGTCAGTCTTTTTTCAATTCCCTTCACAGTACCTGATACAGAAGCATGGATCGGTGCAGATACAAATCCACCGGCATCGGCAATCTTCTGTCCTGCAAGTACATGGTCACCCTTTTTTACGCAGGGAACAGCGGGTGCACCAATGTGCTGAGAAAGCGGATAAGCCATATCTCCTTTGGGAAGATACTTTTCAATTGGCTGGTTTTTGGATAATTCCTTACCGTCGTAAGGATGGATTCCGCCTTTAAAGGTGAGTTTTCCCATATATTTGTTTCCTCCTTTTTCATGAGCATTTTGTCTCACTCATGTTTAGTTTCTTTTTCATGATGCAGACGATAGTATTTATATTTATAATATGTATAAGACAAAATCCCACATATATTTTCTGTCTTGTTTCTTTGTCGCCGCAAAATGCATATATATAATATAACTCTTTTTTTCGAAAAATTCACTACCCAATTTAGCCAATATTGTGTATAATTAAATACAATCGAGAAAGGAAAAAAATAACATGATTGTTAAAAAAATACCTATTTTACAAGGGTTTCCAGACATTTTTACTGTTAAAATATTGTCGAACTCAAAAAATAAATTGTCAGAATTTAATCCCATTTTTTACGATATTGAGACAACTGGACTCTCCCGTTTTACTTCTTTTCTTTACCTTATCGGGGCGGTAAAGTGGGAAGAAAAAAGTTGGTTTCTTTACCAGTGGATGGCGGAAAAACCACAGGAAGAGTCAATTGTTCTTGAGACTTTTTCAGGTTTCCTTGAAGGAGCCTCATGTACGATCCAGTATAATGGAAACCGCTTTGACCAGCCATATCTTGAAGAACGTTTCCGACAGAATGAAATAGACTCTCCTTTTGGTGAAATACCTGCAATTGATATATATCAGTTGTTAAAACCATATCAGAGTTTGTTAAAATTGTCTCGTATGAAGCAGCCGGACATGGAAGAATTTATGCATTTGCCAGGCCGCAGGTACTGTGATGGAGGAAAATGTATCCGACTGTACAGATCTTATATAAAAAAAACGGAAGAATCTGTGGCAGAAACTCTTATGGGACACAACCAGGAAGATTTGCTGGGACTTGGTCAGATTATGAATCTTCTGAAATATCGGTGCTTTTTTCAAGATGAATTTGAGATAAAAAAGATAAATTGTCATGAACAGGAACTGACAGTATGTTTAAACCTTCCCTATGAGGTACCGATTGCTTTTTCAAATAGTATACCTGAAATGTATCTGACCGTATCAGGTCAGGAAGCACGACTTCTGATTCATCTGAAAGATGGAAAACTGAAACAACATTACAGCAATTATAAAGATTATGAGTATATTCCAGGGGAAGATATGGCCATTACCAAAGCTTTGAGCAGATATATGGACAAAAGTCTGAAAAAGCCGGCAACATTGGAAAATTGTTATACCTGGTTTGAATGTAATGAGGATTTCCTTGCAGATAAGCAAAAACAGAAACAGTATCTTAAACATACATTTGCGTATTTTTTGAATATACTGAAAAAAACCTGGAACATTAAAAAGTAATAAGAGTATAAAAAAACTCCCGTTAATTTAATTAACAGGAGTTTTTTATATATTCTTTATAAATTATATTTAATTTTGCGATCAAGCTTCAGTATCTTCTGCTTCTTCCTGTGCAGGAGCTTCCAGAGCTTTCATGCTAAGGCTGATCTTTTTGTCTTCGCCATTGAAATCAACAACTTTTGCTTCGATTTCCTGGCCGATGGAAAGAACATCAGATGGTTTTGCAACATGTTCTCTGGAAATCTGAGAAACGTGAAGAAGTGCATCGATTCCAGGAGCAAGTTCTACAAATGCACCAAAGTCTGTCATACGTGCAACTTTACCAGTTACAACGTTTCCTACTGCAAATTTTTCTGCAGCTGTAAGCCATGGATTCTCTTCCGGGAATTTCATGGATAATGCAATTTTGTCTCCGTTGATTTCTTTGATGAGAACTTTTACTTCGTCACCTACGTTAAATACTTTTTTCGGGTTTTCTACTCTGCCCCAGGACATTTCGGAAATATGAAGAAGACCATCTGCTCCGCCAAGATCAATAAATGCACCAAAATCTGTAACATTTTTTACAACACCTGTTACAACATCGCCTGCATTGATTTTTTCCATAAGTGCTTTCTGTTTTTCAGCTTTTTCTGCAAGAAGAAGCTGTTTACGGTTACCAATGATACGACGTCTTCTCGGGTTGAATTCTGTGATAACAAATTCAATTTCCTGATCTGCGTATTTGGAAAGGTCTTTTTCGTAAGTATCAGATACAAGGCTTGCAGGAATAAATACTCTTGCTTCTTCTACATTAACACAGAGACCTCCATCAAGTACCTGAGTTACAGGCGCTTTCAGTACTTCCTGTGACTCAAATGCTGCTTCCAGACGTTTGTTGCCTTTTTCAGCGGCAAGTCTCTTATATGTGAGGATAACCTGTCCTTCACCATCGTTTACTTTGAGAACTTTAGCTTCCATTGTGTCTCCCACATGAACTGCATCAGTCAGTACAAGGGAAGCGTCATTAGAATATTCGCTTTTGGTGATAATACCGTCTGCTTTATACCCGATATTCAGGATGATTTCATCTTCTTTAACGTCGATGACAGTACCCTGTACGATCTCTCCATTTCTGATTGTTTTTACGGAATCCTCCAGCATCTGTTCAAAACTTAATTCTGACATGTTCTTGAACCTCCTCAATAATTTTCTTTGGGGTGGATGCCCCTGCTGTAATACCTACATAACTACTGTGATGGAACATTTCAGAATCCAAGTCTACAGGTGTTTGTATATAGTAAGTATTTCCACATTCCTCTTTGCATATTTCAAACAGCTTTTGAGTATTGGAACTACGCCTGCCACCGATGACCAGCATAGTGTCTACCTCTCCGGCTATGTTTTTTGCTTCTTTCTGCCGTTCTTCAGTAGCATTACAAATAGTGTTTAAAATATTGCTAATATTTAAAACATTATTATAATAACTCTTTTTGCTGAGAATTTCAACTAATTCTTTAAATTTGTTGTAATTAAATGTCGTCTGAGATACGACGCACAGTTCTTTTCCTGGTACAGGAGTGAAATGTTCAGTTTCTTCTTTTCCGGAGAGAACTGTGTACGGACCGTTGCACCAGCCACAGATACCCTTTACTTCCGGGTGATCCGGATCACCGAAAATAACGATTTGTTTTCCGTCATTGCTTTCTTTTTCGACGATGCGGTGAATCTTCAGAACGAAAGGACAGGTAACATCTACATAATCAAGTCCTGTTTTACGAAGAAGATCGTAGATATGCTTGCCGACTCCGTGAGAACGGATAACGACAGTTCCCCTGTTCAGACATGGAAGATCATCTTCTGAGATTACCTGCACACCTTTTTGAGTGAGATCTGATACTACTTCTTCATTGTGTATGATCGGACCAAGGGTATAGATAGGGCTTACACCCTCTTCGATCAACTGGTATACTTTATCAACGGCACGTTTGACACCAAAACAAAAACCTGCGGTTTCGGCAACTTTAATTTTCATCAGCTGTTTCTCCATCTGCAATTTTAGAATGATATATTTCAAGAATTCTGGCAACTACCTGATCAACGGTCATATCTGAAGAATCTACCAGAACTGCATCTTCGGCCTGTTTGAGAGGTGAAACTGTACGGTTCATATCTCGCTGATCACGTTCTTCAATATCTTTCTGGATTTCAGAAAGTTCACAGTCGGTTCCTTTTTCCTGAAGTTCAAGAAATCTTCTCTTCGCTCTTGTCAGGGAACTTGCGGTAAGATAAATCTTTACTTCTGCATCAGGAAGAATAGTTGTACCGATATCCCGGCCATCCATAACAACACTCATGGAAGCGGCAAGTTTGCGCTGAAGATCCAGAAGCTTTTGTCTTACTTCAGGAACTGCCGAACTTACAGAAGCCATATTTCCTACTTCTTCTGTACGAAGATAGTCGTTTACGTTTTCTCCGTTGAGAAGTACAATCTGTACTCCGTTCTGATATTCAATAGATATATCAGCATTCTGACATACGGTGCCGATTTCAACAGTATCATTTCTGTTTACATTCTGTCTGATGAGATAAAGAGCCATCGCACGGTACATGGCTCCTGTATCTACATAAATACAGGACAGATCTTTTGCTACTTTTTTTGCGATTGTGCTTTTGCCGGCTCCGGCAGGTCCGTCAATGGCAATATTGTGTATCATTTTTATTCCTCCAGTTTATATATTACTTTCACTTACGGCAGTTCCGGCCAGATAGGCGGTTGACCATGCAATCTGAAGATTAAAACCGCCTGTCAGTGCATCGAGATCAAGAAGTTCGCCTATGAAATAAAGACCGGAAATCTTTTTGGATTCCATAGTTCCGGGCTGTATTTCCTTTACTGATATACCACCTTTGGTAATGACCGCCTCCGAGTATCGACCAAGTCCAATTATAGTGAACGGAAAGGCTTTGACGACAGATGCAAAATGCTGACGTTCTTCCCGGGAAATTTCATGAATAACTTTGTCTGCAGGAATACCGCCGAGTCCGATGATAACAGGTGTCAGAGAAGCTGGAAACAGAACATCAATTACATTTTTGAACTGTCTGTTTCTGGAATTTTCAAATTCTTTTAATATACGTTCATCCAGCTGTTCAAAGGAAAGTGCAGGTTTCAGATCAATAAAGGCTTCAAGATGTCCTTCTTTTTGAAGACGACGACCGATCACTGCGCTTGCAGACAATACCAGCGGACCGGTGATGCCTGTATGGGTAAACATCATTTCGCCAAAATCCCGATACAGGATTTTTTTACCGCTTTTAATGGTGAGTTCTACATTTCTGAGAGACAGTCCCTGCATCTGTGGAATATAATCTTCACTTACAGTTAACGGAACAAGTGAAGGGATACAGTCTGTAACTGAATGTCCGGTGTCTGTGGCAAATCTGTATCCATCACCAGTAGAACCGGTTGTAGGATAGGACAGCCCTCCTGTGGCAATAATTACGGAGTCACTTTTCTGAACAGTGCCGTTTTTCAGGACAATTCCTGCTGCTCTTCCATTTTCTGTGAGAATTTCAGATACCTGGCTGTGCAGACTGATATGGACATTATATTTCCTGAGGAGACGTTCCAGCCCCCGAATGATATCAGAAGAATGATCAGATACAGGAAAAACACGGTTGCCACGTTCTGTTTTCAGAGGAACTCCGGCTTCTTCGAGAAGCGCCATCATATCCTGGCTGTTGAAAGAATAAAATGCACTGTAGAGAAATTTGTTATTGCTTTTTACTGCACGGAGAAGTTCCTCAGGATCACAGTTATTTGTGACATTGCACCGTCCTTTGCCTGTGATAAAAAGTTTTTTTCCCAGTTTTTCGTTTTTTTCGTAAAGAAATACTTCACATCCGTTTCTGGCAGCAATGATGCCGGACAGCATACCGGCTGCACCGCCACCCACGATTATGACTTTGTTCATGGATTTCCTTTCTGTAAAATAAAATATTTTTCTCACAGATATATTACCATAATTTAAACAGACCCGCCAGAGTTTCTGACGGGTCTTTGAAAATATTAAACTGGATATGCTCCGTTTTTTGTATCTGCTGCTTTTTCGTCTACTTTTTTCTCCTGTGCCTGACGGTATTTGAAGAAATCAGTAGCTACCTGTGGGAACAGAGCGTAGGACAGAACATCTTCATCCTGTTCTTTATAAGGAGCAACTTCTTTTTCGAGTTTATCCATTTCGTTGTCAAGAAGATCAGCCGGACGGCAGGTAATTGGCTCTGCGTCACCAATGCATTTCTTCTGTACTTCTTCATTGAATGGCTTTACAGTGGCACCATATTTGCCAAGAAGGATATCTTTGGTCTCTTTGGTAACCATTTTGTATCTTTCGCCCATAAGAACGTTAAATACAGCCTGTGTGCCGACAATCTGAGAAGATGGTGTAACCAGAGGCGGTTCACCAAGGTCTTTACGAACCTTCGGTACTTCTTCCAGTACATCGTAGAATTTATCTTCTGCATGCTGTTCTTTCAGCTGGGAAGTCAGGTTGGAAAGCATTCCGCCTGGTACCTGATACAGAAGAGTTTTGATGTTAACACCAAGGTTCTTTGGATTCAGGAGACCGCTGTCAAGAGCGTCATCACGGATTGGACGGAAGTAATCTGCGATTTCAGCAAGAAGGTTCTGGTCAAATCCTGTATCATAAGGAGTTCCTTTAAAAGTTTCAACCATAACTTCTGTTGCAGGCTGTGAAGTTCCAAGTGCAAATGGAGAGATTGCTGTATCGATGATATCAACACCTGCTTCTACTGCTTTCATGTAAGTCATGGAAGCAACACCTGAAGTATAATGTGTATGGAGGTCAATCGGGATCTGAACAGCATCTTTCAGAGCACTTACAAGTTCGGTTGCCTTGTATGGAAGAAGAAGGCCTGCCATATCTTTGATACAGATAGAATCTGCACCCATATCTTCAATCTGTTTGGCAATGTTTACCCAGTAATCAAGTGTGTAAGCATCACCAAGTGTATAAGAAAGAGCAACCTGTGCATGTGCTTTTTCTTTGTTTGCTGCTTTTACTGCTGTCTGGAGGTTACGCATATCATTCAGACAGTCAAAAATACGGATAATATCGATTCCGTTTGCTGCGGATTTCTGAACAAAATATTCAACAACATCATCTGCATAAGGACGATATCCTAGGATATTCTGTCCACGGAACAGCATCTGGAGTTTTGTGTTTTTGAATCCGTCACGTAATTTACGAAGTCTTTCCCATGGATCTTCTTTCAGAAAACGGAGAGAAGCATCAAATGTTGCTCCACCCCAGCACTCTACTGCATGGTAGCCGACTTTGTCCATTTTATCAACAATTGGAAGCATCTGTTCTGTGGTAAGTCGTGTTGCGATCAGAGACTGATGTGCATCACGGAGAACAGTTTCCACAATTTTTACAGGTTTTTTTTCTAATTCAGCCATTATATTTCTCCTTATATTATAAATTAAGAAAAAAGGAAGTTCGATTCACTAAATTCATACTGCACTATCGCTTGTATTCATTAAGTACTTTGGATTATACACCAAAGATAGCCATAAAGGTTCCTGCTGCTACAGCAGTACCGATAACACCGGCTACGTTTGGTCCCATGGCATGCATCAGCAGGAAGTTTGTAGGATCTGCTTCAGCACCGACTTTCTGGGATACACGGGCTGCCATAGGAACGGCAGATACACCGGCAGATCCGATCAGTGGATTGATCTTTCCTCCGGAAAGCTTGCACATGAGTTTTCCAAGCATACATCCACCGAATGTACCAAATGCAAATGCTGCAAGACCAAGAACAACAATCTTCAGTGTATCTACATTCAGGAATGCCTCAGCACTTGTGGAAGCACCTACTGAAGTACCAAGAAGGATAACAACGATGTACATAAGAGCATTGGATGCTGTTTCAGTCAGCTGTTTAACAACACCTGATTCACGGAACAGGTTACCAAGCATCAGCATACCTACCAGAGGAGCTGTTGTAGGAAGAATCAGGCATACAACAATAGTGATAACGATCGGGAACAGGATTTTTTCCAGTTTGCTTACTGGACGAAGCTGATCCATTTTAATCTTACGTTCTTTTTCTGTTGTGCAGAGTTTCATGATCGGAGGCTGAATGATCGGTACCAGTGACATGTAGGAATACGCCGCCACTGCAATCGGTCCCATCAGAGATGTCTGTCCAAGTTTTCCGGCAAGGAAAATAGAGGTAGGACCATCAGCTCCACCGATAATGGAGATAGCTGCTGCTGCTTTTCCATTGAATCCAAGGAATATTGCAAGGAAGTAAGCAACATAGATACCAAGCTGAGCTGCTGCACCAAGAAGGAAGCTCTTCGGGTTTGCAATAAGAGGACCGAAGTCGGTCATTGCACCTACGCCCATGAAAATAAGGGAAGGAAGAATACTCCATTCATCAAGCAGGTAAAAGTAATGCAGAAGTCCGCCGACACCGTTGGACATATCTTCCGGGTTTGCCATGATATCCGGATAAATATTTACCAGAAGCATACCAAAAGCAATCGGAACCAGAAGAAGCGGCTCAAAGCCTTTTTTGATTGCAAGGAATAAGAATACACACGCCACCGCGATCATCAGGTAGTTTCCCCATGTAAGGTTGAAGAAAGCTGTCTGATGAATCAGGTTGGACAAGGTTTCTGTTACATAAGACATCTGATTACCTCCCGTCCTAGTTCATTGTAGCCAGAGTATCTCCGTTTTCTACGGATGCACCTTCAGTGGTATCAATGCTGGCTACTGTACCGTCCTGAGGAGCAACAACCGGGATTTCCATTTTCATGGATTCCAGGATAATAATGCTGTCTCCTGCTTTTACTGCCTGTCCAGCTGCTGCTACGATTTTAAGAACTTTACCAGGTACAGATGCAGTTACTTTGACTGCACCAGCGCCTGCTGCCGGAGCTGCTGCTTTTGGAGCCGGAGCTGCTTTTGGTGCTGCTACAGGAGCTGCTGCAGCTACAGGAGCAGAAACACTTCCGGTTTCTTCTACAGTTACTTCATATGCTGTTCCGTTTACAGTGATTGTATAACTTTTCATTTTATAATCCTCCTAAATAGATGGTCGATTTATCTTTTTTTACGATTGATCTTGCGGATAGAACGTACAACAAATCCATCTGTTGATGTTCCTTCTGCTGCTGCGATGGCTGCTGCGATAACAGCAATCAGTTCGTTATTATCTTCAGCAGCTGCTACAGGAGCTGATTCAACAGGTGAAGGCGTTGTTGCCTGTGCTGCTTCAGCAGCTGCTTTTTTTGCTTTCTGCTGCTGAGCTCCTGAACCAGGAATAAACTGGAACAGAGAAATAAGCAGGATCAGAAGACAAAGAATTACAAATACAGTACCAAGTCCCATAACTGTATTAAGAGCAGCATTTTTCATTGTAGTTGCAAAAGAGTACTGAATATCTACTGCCAGAGAAGTCGGAACCATTGTATCATCAAATACATATACAAATTCTGCATCTTCATCTTCGAATTCAACAGGAACCGTTGCAGTATACTGATCGTTGGAATATTCAACTTCTGCACTTCCGACTTCTTTCATTTCTCCAACTTCATCTTTTACGGAAGCCCATGCAGTCATAGCACTTTCTGTAAAAGCATCACCGGATTCAGAATATGCGGAAATCTGATCGGCTGTCAGAGGAATGATTGTCTGTGTAAGTCCCTCTGCTGTGGATTCAATCTGAGATTTGGTTGCATCATCCATTTTGTCTGCTGCCATTACCAGCACTGAACTGGAAAACATCAGAGAT
This sequence comes from Blautia sp. HCP28S3_G10, assembly GCF_052065235.1. Classification (NCBI taxonomy): domain Bacteria; kingdom Bacillati; phylum Bacillota; class Clostridia; order Lachnospirales; family Lachnospiraceae; genus Blautia; species Blautia sp. HCP28S3_G10. The sequence goes on from NZ_JBQHUL010000001.1 coordinate 135,695, forward strand.
GCTGCGCAGACAACTGCAGTGCATACAGAGGAAGTCTTTTTTAACATCTGATTCATATGCTCACCTCACTTAGACTGTTCCGTGTTTCTTGGATGGACGGTCTTCTCTTTTTGTGAACAGCATTTCAAATGCTCCGATCACATATTTACGTGTATCTTCCGGAGCAATCACAGTATCAACATAACCTCTTGCTGCGGCAGATTCAACACCGGACTGGAGTGCTCTGTATTCTGCAGCTTTTTCGTTAAGAACAGAAGCGTCAGCACCTGCATACATGATCTTGGCTGCAAGAGAAGAATCCATCATACCGATTTCTGCATTATCCCATGCATAAACAAGGTCAGCACCGATGGATTTACTGTTCATTGCAACATAAGCGGTACCGTAAGCTTTGCCAATGATAACGTTTACTTTCGGTACAGTTGCAGAAGCAAATGCATGAACCATTTCGCCTACAGATTTTGCCATCATTTTTTCGTTGCAGAGAGTTGCTTTGAATCCTGTAACATTTGTAAGAGTAAGAACAGGAATGTCAAAAGCATCACAGAATTTTACAAAATCAGCTGCTTTTCTTGCACCTCTTGCTGTAATGGTACCATCAAATTCAGCTGTTTTATTTCCTTCTGCATCATATACTTCGCTTCTGTTGGCTACAGCGCCTACAGTTGCGCCGTTAAGACGAAGAAAACCTGTAACAACATCCTGGCCGTAAGCTTTTTTGGTTTCAAAGAAGATGCTGTTATCTGCGATTCTGGAAAGTGCGATAGATGTATCTCCTGCGCATGCGGAAAGGTCAGAGCATACACGGTTAAGATCATCTGTACATTCTGTATAGGAATCATTGTCTTCAAAGTTAGAAGGAAGAAGACCGATCAGCTGACGGATCTGACCAAGGATCTCATCTTCTGTTCCCACAGAATCGATAAGTCCTGTTTCTTCACTCTGGAATGCTGCATCTGCTGTATCACATTTTTCTGTGTAGTTGCCGTCAAGTGCATTTGGGCTGTTGACAAACATTTTGCCTTTCTCAGCTTCGATAAATGTAAAGTCAGTCAATGCCGGTATGATTGCCATACCACCGCCGCAGGTGCCGAATACAGCTGTAATCTGAGGAATCATTCCTGAAGCAAGTGTTTGTTTCAGATAGATAGAACCAAATGCTTCAAGTGCATCGGTTGCCTCCTGAAGACGCATACCTGCACAGTCCACCAGTCCGATTACCGGTGCACCTGTTTTCATAGCAAGATCATAAAGAGAAGAAATCTTTTTGGCGTGCATTTCGCCAACTGTACCGTTTAATACAGAAGCATCCTGGCTGTACACGTATACAAGATTTCCATCGATCACACCATATCCGGTAATGACACCGTCTGAAGGCGCTTTTGTCTCAGTAAGGTTGAAATCAGTTGCTCTGGCTGTTACACTTTTTCCGATTTCAACAAAACTGTTGGCATCAAGCAAAGATGTGATTCTTGTGCCTGCTAAGCTTTGTGTTGTGTTACTCATTCTTGTTTGCCCTCCATTTTATAAAATTTAAATATAACCAAAATTTTAGCCGATTATAATTGTACCCTGTTTTGACAATTTTTTCAATACATTTTGACGAATTTGTTAAAGATTTAACTCCAAAAGAACTCCTCGCAGACGAGGAGTTCTTAATGAAAGAAATTATAAAAAACATATTTCAAACAATACTGATAAGTGAGTCTTTGTATATCTTCTTCTGCCTTTACCGGACAGGTAAGTACCGTGTTTCCGTTTAGGAAAAAAGAAATTTGTCCGACTTGCTCTCCTGCTTTTATGGGAGCGTTGAGAGATTTTTTTATAAACAGCTGTCTGTTAACACATTCGTTATTTCGCATAAGAATCTGTTTGTGGCGGAAATTACCGGAAGGAGAAGCTGCGATTTTGATATATGTTTCAGCAAAAGGATCTTTTCCCGGATTGATTCCGTTTTTAACCGAAATAAGGGGCAGAACCGGTTCCCGCCATATATTCTGGTAATGATAATTTTTACAGCCATATTCAAGAAGCGTTCTGGCATCTTCCCATTTATAGCCTTTATTTCCCGGCCATCCGCAGCCAAGTAAAGCAATGATAAATACACGGTCGTCTTTCTGACAGGCACATACGTAACAGTATCCGGCATCTCCTGTAAATCCTGTTTTTCCGCTGAGAACGCCGTCAGTCATATCCAGAAACCTGTTTGTGTTCTGGACAGTGAAACTGCGTCTGCCTGACAGGTCTGAAAAAGAATATTCTCTTGTCTGTGTGATTTTCAGAAAGGTTTTGCTGCCTATAGCATATTTCATGATAAGCGAAAGGTCAGATGCTGTAGTATGATGTATTCCTGTATTATCTCTGGCATCAAGGCCATTGGGGGTAATAAAATATGTATCTTTGCATCCAATCTCTTTTGCTTTCCGGTTCATCATTGTGGCAAAACCCTCTACTGTACCACCAATATATTCTGCAATGGCAACTGCCGTGTCATTATGACTTTTCAGCATCAGGGAATACAAAAGGTCTTCCAGATAATATTGTTCGCCCTGACGCATACCGAGTTTTACTTCCGGTTGTGAAGCAGCATTTGAAGATACAGGAACATAGTCATCACCACTTCCATTTTCCAGGGCAAGCATGCAGGTAAGTACTTTCGTAGTACTTGCATTGGGAAGAGGCTTTTCTCCATCTTTGGCATAAAGGACACGCCCTGAAGTTCCGTCCATAAGGACTGCCGACAATGCATGAAGTTCACCGGGTAAATTATCTGCGTTTGCTGTATATACAGAACATTCGGCGTTAAGAAGAAAAAAGATAAGAAGAAATAAAGTTGGTACATGTCTGCTTTTCATAATCCGAAACTCCTTGTTTATAAGATTATTTTATGCAGACATGCTGCTTTTATTCACAGAACTTATCCGTTATAAGTGTGGTGCCAGCGCTCGGAAAGAGGAATTTCTGAACTGGAAAGGCTGTACAGTTCTTTAATAAATGCAGGAGCTTCCTGTATTTGCTGATCGTAAAGGTGATGGAGTGTCTGTACAGGAATTGCACTCCCGGGCACAGGATATTTGGCCATAAAATATTCCATCATAGAATCTGACAGTTTCCTGCCAGCTGCTTTAGACAGAAAGGTCAGCAGTTTTTTGCGACGTCCGCTGTTATCATATACCAGACAGTTGGTGATGAATTTCATCAGCTTTAATGATGTCAGGATATCTCTGCTCCTGACTTTTGGGATGGCTCTGTGAATAATCCTTGCATAACTTATCCTTGCTTTTACGCAGTGAGAAGGATAAAAATGGTAGGGATCTTTGTGTGTTTCAAGCATGAGCGTTCTGTCAAATTCTTTTTCGAGCAGGGTGTGAGAAATTACATTCTGACTGGCCATCTGCTCAATGTATGGATGACAGGCGCTGTCAAGAAGATAATGACAGCCAAAACCAAGCAGATACGCCAGCAGCTGCTCGTCCTGGTTCCTGCGTACAAGAGTCATTCCTCTTTCAAAAAAAGGTGCGGCATCTTCGTGATGCATGCGTATGCCTGTTCCTGTAACTGCAGGTCTGGTCATGTAATAAAAAAGTATATCCGGACCATGAAGTCCGATTCTGTACAGATTAGCATTACGTCTGATGATTTTTTGAAGTTCGGCGGGAAGCTTTCGGCAGACTTTTTTTCCAAATAGATCATGAGCATAGGTTGTAGGCAAAATAATCCTTCCTTTCTTTTTTATATATCAAGTTTCAGCTGGACTTCTTCTTCTGCTTCTGCCTTGAAGTCTTCGAGACGGACCGGATCCACGGACGGAAGCTCTTCAAGTCCCTGTACACCAAAACAACGGAGAAATTCTTCTGTTGTTCCGAAAAGGATTGGCCTGCCTGGAGCATCCAGCCTGCCAAGCTCTTTTATGAGTTCGTATTCTACCAGTTTGTTTATGGCGTGGTCACATTTTACTCCACGGATTTTTTCGATTTCTGCTTTAGTTACCGGCTGTTTGTATGCAACAATAGAAAGTGTTTCAAGCATAACATCGGTCAGGGCGGGTTTTTTGGGATGCATTGCAAGACGTATCAGGTATTCGTAATATTCTTTTCTGGTGCACATCTGATAAGCCTGTTCAAGTTCGATAATCTGAAGACCACGCTCTTCTTCATTGTACCTGTCGGACAGATTCTGAAGCAGTTTTCTTGTGGTTTCTTTATCCTGCTGGATAGCTTCCGCAATCTGTCCAAGTTCAACGGAATCGCCCATCGTAAAAAGTATTGCCTCTATAGCGGCTTCTAGTTTTTTGATTTCCATAATTTTCCCCGTTCTTTACTATTCGTCTGCAAATTCTGTCAGATGTGTCCATGTTCCAGGATCTTCTGTGACTTCTACTTTGATATCATCAAAGATTGAATCCTGTTCTACATGAATATATCCCATTTTCATAAGTTCCAGTATGGAAAGAAAGGTAACGATCACCTGAATTCTGGAAGACTGTTTTTCCAGAAGCTGGCGAAAGCTGAATTTGCGGTGTGATCCGGCGAACTCTTTCATCTGGATCATTTTGTCAGACAGACTGACTTCTTCTTTTTCGATAGTTCCGAATTTGCTTCGGATAGGGTCAATCTTTGATTCCTGTTTCCTGAGAATAGATTTGTAAATACTGTTCAGGCGTTCAAGAGTAAGTCCTGCCAGCAGTTCAGAAGGATCAACAGGTTCTCTGTATTTGAGAACTTCGTCAGGTATGGTAGAGGGTTTGTAAAATACACCAACAGCATCGTCCATACGGTCTTTGAGTTCATAAGACATATATTTGTACATTTTGTACTCAAGGAGTTTCTGAACCAGTTCTTCTCTCGGATCTTCTTCTTCGCCTTCCTCATTTATTTCTTTTGGAAGAAGCATTCGGCATTTTATATCAAGCAGAGTGGCTGCCATTACCATAAATTCACTCATGGTGGAAAGATCTTCTTTTTCCATGGAGTGGATATATTCCATATACTGATCTGTAATTTCAACAATAGGAATATCGTATATGTCGATTTTGTTTTTTTCGATAAGGTGTAAAAGAAGATCCAGAGGACCTTCAAATACGTTGATTTTGACAGGTATTGCCATACTCAGGGTTCCTTCCTGTTATAGTTGGGTTCCACTACCACTCCTGCTTTGAAAGGCAGGAGTTTTATAATGACCAGTTCGCGGGGATTATGGATGCGAATTGGAATAGTATGTTCGCCGAGGCCGGCACTTACCACCATGTGCCGTGATCCTCTGTGAAAATCACCGCAGCAGAATGGTGGAAACAGCAGAAACTGCGGACAGGTGAGTCCATGATTTTTGCCAAATCTCAGAATTCCACCGTGATAATGCCCGCAGACAGTAAGATCTGCCCCCCATGAGAAATAAGTACGGCCATATTTGGGGTTGTGAGCGAGCAGTACATGAAAACTTTTGTCTGAAGGAATGCCAAGCATATGTTCCATTTCAGTAAGACTCAGTGAAGGAGAGTTGGGTTTATGGTAGAATTCAATGGGAAGTTCCAGTCCATGAAAAGTAAAATCTGTATTTCCAAATTCCGTCAGGATCTGTTCATTGTGCAGGAAACATACACCTGCACTGGTAAGCAGACGTTCGTAATTCAGGTAGGATTCCCTGCGTTCGGGTTTAAGAAGCATTTTGTATTCATGATTTCCAAGCGAATAATATACGGGTATATCCTGAATGAGCCTGAGGATCAGGCTGGCTGCCAGAGGCAGTGTATCTGTTTCGCGGCTTACTATCATATCACCGGGAATCAAAATGGCATCGGGCTTCTGTGACATGATCGCCTGATAAAGTTTCTGATGATTTGTGCCGAAAACAAGGCCGTGCAGATCCGCAAGTACGGCAAAACAGACAGGACGGCCGTTCAGTTTGGAAGTCGGGATTTCAAATGTTCTGGTAGTAAATGTTTTCATGTAACTCCTTATTTGCCAAATCCACAATTTGGAAAAGTACAGACTGTGCAGTTCAGGCACAGTCCACCTTCACCATAGGATGAAATTTCGTCTGCCGTGATAGGATCATCTGCCATGATTCTTGGAAGGATAAGGTCAAAAATTGTTCTTTTGGCATACATAACGCAGCCAGGCAGTCCCAGGACAGGAATCCTCTTTCCGCTTTTGTCAGAATAATAAGAAAGAAGGAGCATGGCTCCGGGAAGAACTGGTGCACCATAAGTTACGATTTCTGTACCGGTATCTTTGATCGCACCTGGTGTGCGGTCATCCGGATCAACACTCATTCCACCGCTGCAGATAACCATATCGGCTCCCTGTTTAATAAAAGCAAGAATATCAGAAGTAATCTGATTTCGGTTGTCACCGGGCATAGTCTGCCCTGTGATCTCACAGGAATATTCTGCAAGTTTTTCTCTTAGTACAGGAGTAAAAGTATCTTTGATAAGTCCCTTTTGGACTTCACTTCCGGTAGTGACAATGCCGACTTTTTTGGGATGGAAAGGAAGTATGGAAAAAACAGGTTCCTCTCCTGCTGCTTTTACAGCATGATCCATTTTTTCCTGAGAAATTACAAGAGGAATAATCCTTGTTCCGGCAATTTTATCTCCTTTTTTTACAGGAAAATCACCATGTCTTGATGCAATCATCATTTCACCAAGAGAATTTACTGCCATAAGAGCGTCTCTTCTGATTTTGAGAAGCCCATCACAGTCGGCAATCAGTTCAATTTTGCCTTCGCGGATATCACTTCCATGCATATGATCACCTGCACATATTCTGTACAGTATTTCAGCACCTTCGTTTTCATGAAGGATTCCTTCCTGTTTTTCCCATACAAAGAGATGTTCTTTTCCTACAGAAAGTAGTGCCGGAATATCTTCCTTGCGGATGATATGTCCTTTTTTAAAGAGGACACCTTTTTTTTCGTCTTTTATGATCTGTGTGATGTCGTGGCACAAAACCTGACCAACAGCATCTTCTGTTCTGATTTCTTTCATTTTATCACTCTCCACAGCCGATTTGCATTCTATTATACCTCTATATATATTGGTTTGTCAAAAGCTAGCTTGGGTGTTTCCGAGAAATTCACGCCAGATCCTGAGAATACAGTCCTGACAAGTGGCTTTTCTGACTGATTTTGAAAAGGTAACAGGGAGGCTTCCGAGTTTCCTGTTTCCGCTGTAATAAACAAGTTCTCCGGCAGACTGATTTTTCTTTACAGGTGCGGAAATATTTTCAGGAAGTTTCAGCTTTTTGCGGATAGCAGAAGGTGCTCCATCTGTGAAAAGAAAACGAAAGGTTCCCTTATATTTGAGATGAACTTTTTCTTCTATACCACCTTTGACAGGGATAACTGGAAGAGGAGGCGGTGTATTATCTGTATACAGAGAACATCTTTCAAAACCATAATTCAGCATTGCAGCGGCGTCTTTCAGGCGGGCTTTGTAGTCGGGAGCTGCCATTACAACAGAAATCAGGGAAAGTCCATTTCTTTTTGCAACAGCAGATATACAGAAGCCGGCTTTGCTGGTGCTGCCGGTTTTTAGGCCTACGCACCCTTTGTAAGTACGAAGAAGTTTATTGGTGTTAGTTAGGACAAATTCTTTGGAACCCTTTCTTGTAACGTGAGTAATGTTATCCATCCAGATCGTAGAATAGTCCAGAACTTTCGGATGCTTAGTAATCAGCTCGCGGCTCATAAGAGATATGTCATAAGCAGTAGTATAATGGTAATCGGAGTCTGTAAGACCGCAACAGTCGGTAAAGTGAGTGTTTTTCATGTTCAGAGAGACTGCTTTCTGATTCATCTGCTGTACAAAAGCTTCTTCACTTCCTGAAATATGCTCAGCCATTGCGACACTGGCATCATTTCCTGAAGCTACAATGATACATTTGATCATTGTTTCTACAGTCTGGGTTTCTCCTTCTTCCAGAAAAACCTGGGATCCGCCCATGGATTTTGCATATGCACTTGTAGTTACAATATCGTCAGGTTTAAGTTTTCCGGCATCAAGATTTTCAAAAATAAGAAGAAGTGTCATGATTTTTGTGATGCTGGCAGGACTTCTTCTTGTGTCTTTGTCTTTTTCATAGATGACAGTTCCTGTTTCCGGTTCTATCAGCACAGCACTTGGCGCAGACAGTTCAAGCCGGATTTCAGGAGAGCTTTCTGCTGACACGTATGCCGGCAGAAAAGCTGTAATAAAAAAATATATACATAAAAAAAGGCTCCAATGCTTTTTCATCGTTTGTCTCCCCGAAATATATTCTATTCTATTTTAAATAGAATATATGGAAAATATGACAAAAGAATTAAAGCAATGGAGCAAAAACACGCATAATACTCTGAATACCACGAATAACTATATTTCTGTTTTTACAGAAATCAATGCTTATAGGATCACAGTAATTCAAAGTTTCCTGAAAATCCTGCAGAATGTCATTTACCACATCATTTTTGTAAAACCATACACCATCTTCAAAATGAAGATACAGACTGCGGTAGTCGAGATTGATAGTTCCAACAACTGCAATTTCATCATCACAGACGAAAGATTTGGCATGAAGAAATCCCGGTTGATATTCATAGATCCGTACACCAGCTTCCAGAAGCTGTTCGTAATAAGACTGAGTAAGAAGGAAAACCATCTTTTTGTCAGGAACTGCCGGTGTCATGATTCGGATATCAACACCACTTTTGGCTGCAAGACAAAGGGCAGTCATCATTTCATTATCAATGATCAGGTATGGGGTGCAGATATAAACATATTTACGGGCACGGTTAATGATATTAAGATATACATTTTCACCGACTACTTCTCCATCCAGAGGTGTATCACTGAAAGGCTGCACAAAACCATTATGAGAGAAAGACTCCGGATGATATCTGTGTGGCATGTATTCTGTATAATTAACAGATTCTCTTGAACCGTTTACAACACTCCACATATGAAGGAACATTACAGTCATATTCCATACTGCTTCACCTTTAAGCATAACTGCAGTATCTTTCCAGTGCCCAAAGCGTTCTTTCTGATTAATATATTCATCAGCAAGATTAATACCGCCGGTAAATCCGGTTTTCCCGTCAATAACACAGATTTTACGATGGTCACGGTTGTTCTGTACAATATTAAGAATAGGCCTGAACGGATTGAAAATTTTACACTGAATGCCTTTCTTTCTGAGATAACGGTCATATTTATTAGGGAGTGTGGTGACACAGCCAAAACCATCGTAGATAAGCCGGACATCCACACCTTCGGCAGCTTTGCGTTCAAGAATATCCAGAATTGTTCTCCACATAACACCGTCGTTAATGATGAAATATTCGATGTAGATGTAATGACTGGCCTGTTCAAGTTCTGCTACCAGCGCAGGGAACATATCATCTCCTACCTGAAAATATCTGGCGGTGGTATTTCCGTGAACCGGAAAACCGGAATAGTTTCGGATATAAGCGGACTGTACAGCTGCTGACAAATCTTCCTCTGTGATCAGACGTTGAACTTCAGGATCCTGTTCCATATATGGAAGACTTTCTTCCTGGATTTCAGCATAATGTTCCTGAATTTTCTGGGCAATACGTGACTTTCCAAAAAGAATGTATAAGAGCAGACCAAACACAGGAAATACCAGAATCAGCATAGTCCAGCCGAGTTTATAAGATGGATTGATTTTTTTGTTCAAAATCCACAGTACCGAAGCAATACTGATGGCTGTAATTCCAAAAGAAATATATTTTGAGTAAGCCGCAAGACGCCATACAACAAAGAAAAGCCATCCGAGCTGAATCAGTAATGCAAAGACAATATAAAAAATACGATTAAAAATAAGTTTGAGTAATTTTTTCAGGGTTTTCATTATATAGCTCATTCGTTACTCCGTTTATCTGTTGATGCGAGTCTGTTAATAATATCACAGATTATGATTTTAAAAATCCCTGACGGATATTCGTCAGGGATTTTTGCGCACAATTAATTATATTTACGTTTTCTTGCGGCTTCAGATTTTTTCTTACGACGAACGCTTGGTTTCTCGTAATGCTCTCTCTTGCGGATTTCCTGCTGGATACCTGCTTTTGCACAGCTTCTCTTGAATCTGCGAAGAGCGCTATCTAAAGTCTCGTTTTCTTTTACGATAACGTTTGACATAGACTCACACCTAACCTCCCTCCAGTTGTAGATTGTGCTAAAATACAACTGTCTGGGTATTTTTCTTGCACGTGTTTTATTATATATCATAGCTGTGACATTCGTCAACAACAATTTGGTTATTTTTAGAAAAAAGTTCTGAACGTGTTACTGAAGCTGCTGTTCAAGAAGACCTGCCACTGCTTCCACTGCCTCCTGAGCTTTTTCCGGATTTTTACCGCCTGCCTGTGCCATATTTGGACGGCCACCGCCGCCTCCACCTACGATAGCTGCTACACCCTTGATAAGGTTTCCGGCATGAGCACCGGCTTTCTGAGCACCGTCTGTTGCCATTGCAAGAAGATTTACTTTTCCGCCGTTTACTGCTGCGAGAACAACAACGCCCTCTCCGAGTTTTTCTTTCAGCTGATCGCCAAGATCACGAAGTCCGTTCATATCTACGCCATCAACTTTGGCTGCAAGAAGTTTTATTCCTTTAACTTCTACTACCTGATCTATAACATTGCCAAGAGAACCCTGTGCCAGCTTGCTCTTGAGAGAATCGTTTTCACTCTGCAGTGTTTTTACTTCAGCCTGAAGATGCGCAATTTTTTCAGATACTTCTGATGGCTGTGCCTTCAGCGCTCTGGCAGCTGCATGGAGCATTTCTTCCTGTTTTTTATAATAGTTAATAACACCGTTACCTGTAAGGGCTTCAATACGGCGGACACCTGCTGCAACACCTGCTTCAGATACGATTTTGAAGAGCATGATGGAACTAGTATTCTTTACATGAGTACCACCGCAGAGTTCTTTGGAAAAATCTCCCATGGATACTACACGTACTTTCTGATCATATTTTTCGCCGAACAGTGCCATGGCACCGGACTTTTTGGCTTCTTCTACATCCATAACAGTAGTTACAACAGGAAGCGCTGCCTGAATTTCTTTATTTACAAGAGTTTCAGTTGCTTCAATCTCTTCCGGAGTCATTGCCTGGAAGTGAGCAAAGTCAAAACGAAGTCTGTCTGGTGTAACAAGAGAACCTTTCTGTTCTACATGAGAACCAAGTACTGTTTTGAGAGCCTTCTGAAGAAGATGTGTAGCACTGTGGTTCTTTTCTGTATCTCGACGAGCCTGTTCGTTGACTTTGAGGGATACTTTGTCGCCAGTGGAAATCATTCCGGATTCCATATGGCCTACATGGCCAAATTTGCCGCCACGAAGTTTGATTGTGTCTTCTACAACAAATTTACCATTTGCTGTTTCGATTACGCCACAGTCACCGTCCTGTCCACCCATTGTTGCATAGAAAGGAGTTTCTTTTACAAATACAGTACCTTTCTGGCCTTCCATGAGAGAAGAAACAATTTCGGTTTCTGTTGTAAGAACTGTAATGTCTGACTCACATTCAAGATGTTCATAACCTACAAATTCAGTAGTTATATTTACATCAATATCATCATATACGGTGGCATCAGCTCCCATGTAGTTGGTAACCTCACGGGCGGTACGTGCTTTCACACGCTGTTCTTCCATTGCTTTCTGGAAGCCTTCTTCATCAATCCCGTAACCTTTTTCTTCGAGAATCTCTTTTGTAAGGTCAAGAGGGAATCCGTAAGTATCATAAAGTTTGAATGCATCATCACCGGAAAGTGTCTTTTCTCCGGCAGCAGTCATTTTATCTTCCATATCTGTAAGGATACGGAGACCCTGGTCAATAGTTTTGTTGAACTGATTTTCTTCATTTGTAAGTACATTGAAGATGAAATCTTTCTTTTCTTCAAGTTCCGGATATCCGGCCTTGGAACCGTTGATTACTTCCTCACTTAATTTGGCAAGGAAAGTTCCTTTGATACCAAGAAGACGTCCGTGACGTGCTGCGCGACGGATCAGACGACGAAGTACATAACCTCTTCCCTCGTTTGTTGGCATGATACCGTCGGAAATCATAAATGTGGCAGAACGGATATGGTCTGTGATAAGACGGATGGATACATCGTCATTATAATTTTTTTCGTATTCTTTGCCTGAAATCTGGCATACAAGATTACGAAGAGCACAGATGGTATCAACATCAAAAATGGAATCAACGTCCTGAACAATAACTGCCAGACGTTCCAGTCCCATACCTGTATCGATATTTTTCTGTTTCAGAGTTGTATAGTTTCCGTTACCGTCATTTTCAAATTGTGTAAATACATTGTTCCATACTTCCATATAACGGTCACAGTCACAGCCTACAGTACAGCCAGGTTTGCCACAGCCGTATTTTTCTCCACGGTCATAATAAATTTCTGAACATGGGCCACATGGACCTGCACCGTGTTCCCAGAAATTGTCTTCTTTTCCGAAACGGAAAATACGTTCAGCAGGGATTCCTACTTCTTTGTTCCAGATATCGAAAGCTTCATCGTCATCGAGATATACAGAAGGATAAAGACGGTTTGCATCCAGTCCTACTACATCTGTAAGGAATTCCCATGACCAGTGGATTGCTTCTCTTTTAAAGTAATCACCAAAAGAGAAGTTTCCGAGCATTTCGAAAAATGTACCATGGCGCGCTGTTTTTCCTACGTTTTCAATATCTCCGGTACGGATACATTTCTGGCAGGTAGTTACTCGTGTTCTTGGCGGTATTTCTGCGCCTGTAAAATATGGTTTCAGTGGTGCCATTCCTGCATTGATGAGCAGAAGGCTCTTGTCTCCCTGTGGTACCAGAGAGAAGCTTTTCATTACCAGATGTCCTTTGCTTTCCATGAAATCAAGAAACATCTGACGAAGTTCATTTACTCCGTATTTTTTCATGATTATCTCCTCCTGAAAGTATTTATATATACTTTATTATTTAACATAGATTCTGTTAAATTTCTTTTTGCCGCGTTTCAGCACAAGACCGTCACCGGAAAAAGCATCTTTTGATACGGTATGTTTGATGTCTGTGATTTTTTCGCTGTCAATGGAAACACCGCCCTGTTCAATTGCACGGCGTCCTTCAGAACGTGTAGGAACAAGACCTGCTTTTATAAGCATTGTAATAAGATCAATAGTCTCGTCGTCTGCAAAATCTTCAGCAGTGAGTTCTGTGGACGGCATATGTGCTGTGTCAGCGCCGCCTGCAAAAAGTGCTCTTGCACCTTCCTGTGCTTTCTTTGCTTCTTCTTCACCATGTACAAGGTTGGTAAGTTCATAGGCCAGGATTTCTTTGGCTTTGTTTAACTGGCTGCCCTCCCATTTGGCCATCTCATCGATTTCTTCCAGAGGAAGGAACGTGAGAAGACGCATGCATTTGATGACATCTGCGTCATCCACATTTCTCCAGTACTGATAAAAATCAAACGGAGAAGTTTTGTTTGGATCAAGCCATACTGCACCTGACTGTGTTTTGCCCATTTTTTTGCCTTCCGAATTCAGAAGAAGCGTGATTGTCATTGCATAAGCATCTTTGCCAAGTTTACGACGGATAAGTTCTGTACCACCGAGCATGTTGCTCCACTGGTCATCACCACCAAACTGCATGTTACAGCCGTATTTCTGATACAGCATGTAGAAGTCGTAACTCTGCATGATCATGTAGTTAAATTCAAGAAAACTTAAGCCTCTTTCCATACGCTGTTTGTAGCATTCGGCTGTGAGCATACGGTTTACTGAGAAATGCGCACCTACATCACGAAGCAGATCTACATAATTTAAATTCAGAAGCCAGTCAGCATTATTGACCATAAGTGCTTTTCCATCAGAAAAGTCGATGAAACGGGACATTTGTTTTTTGAAGCAGTCAATGTTATGCTGGATTGTTTCTTTTGTCATCATCTGACGCATATCTGTTCTTCCGGATGGATCTCCGATCATTCCGGTTCCGCCACCGAGAAGGGCAATTGGACGGTTTCCGGCCATCTGGAGACGTTTCATAAGGCAAAGAGCCATGAAATGTCCCACATGAAGGCTGTCCGCTGTAGGGTCAAAGCCGATATAAAAAGTAGCTTTGCCATTGTTTACCATTTCTTTGATTTCATCTTCGTCTGTTACCTGGGCAATTAGACCTCTGGCCTTAAGTTCTTCCCATACTGTCATTTTATTATCCTCCTGTTATCAAAAAAACCCGGTTCCAGTCCGTTTAGGACGAGAACCGGGTCCCGTGATACCACCTAAATTCGCAGAAATAAGTTCTGCCTCATTGAGCACAGTAACGAGTGCCAAACCGCTGCAGCCTACTGGAGAATTTCGGTGCAGAGCTCCAGGATGTATTCACATAAAATTTCCACGCGCCTCTCACCAGCCGGCAACTCTCTGTGTGTTCCTTTCAGGCTACTTCTTCCCTTCTAAGCCATTGTCGTTTGTTACTGTTCACTCTGTTCACAGCAACTGTCATTTACTTTAAAAGTATACAAACTGAAAAAATGTTTGTCAAGGGTGTTTTCTTAACGTTTTAACAACTTAAAGTGGTAAAAAGTTACTGTTCACTCCGTTCACAGCAACTTGGTCAAAATCCATTCCAAATCACCTTCGGTGATGGGATTTTGACCCGTATGTCTCGGGATTTTGCCATGAATATGGCAAAACACCTCGCGGAATATTACCTGTGAACAGTAACGGTAAAAAACCTTTTATAAACATCACATATGCTGTAGTCACAACGGACAGGACTCTGCCATAGTATGAATTGTGAACATATTTATTTTTTATGGAGGAATTCTTCATGAGTGATTTAGCTGCAACAAACTGTGGATGCGATAATGGTTGTGGATGTAGTAATGGCTGCGGATGCGGAAACGGATGTGGTACGGGAATCTTTGGAGGAAATTCATGTAACTGTATACTCTGGATCATCATTCTGATGTACTGCTGCGGAAATAACGGCTGCAATAACGGCTGCGGCTGTGGAAATGATAGCTGCTGGATTATTGTTGTACTGCTTCTGCTCTGCGGTGGATGTGGAAACAACGGCTGTGGATGTGGCTGCTGATTTTTGAGGAGTCTTGTACTTGGGCAGAGGTTATTTCCTCTGCCTTTTCTGCTGCTCCTCTTTTTTCTTCTCTTCTTCCTGCTTTTTCTTTTTTATACATTGCAGATCTATTTCATAAAAAGCATTTCCATTCAGTATCAGCTTTTCTTTTTTTTCCTCCATATAAAAGCCTCCGGGATTTTATATAGTTTATTCTATGTCAAAAAGCCTGGTTCTGTCATAAGCTAAATAGAAAATGCATAATATGAACAGGAAATCAAATGGAGCAGGAAAAGATTTTACAGACATTTTTTGATCAGATGATTACAGATGAAAACGGGCAGATGCTGAAAGCAATGATCCCTTATCTTCCACCGGGGGGACAGCAGATTTTTTCGCTGTATGCAAAAGCAAGAGAGTTTTATAATACAGCAGTTCTTTTTGGAAAAAATACCGGTGATATGCAGATATGCAGCATGCCGGAATCAGATTCTGTAGAAATACTGGAAAACATAAAACAGTACAGTTACGGAAAAAGCAGACAGCGGCTGGATCAGATTACAAATATGATTGCAATGATCCGGATCATGCAGCTTATGAAAGATTAATGATGGGGGTAGGAAAATGAGTGATGACTGGAGAGAAGATCCCGGACTGAAACAGATGGACAAAGAAAAACTGGATATGCTTCAGAAACTGGCAGAACAGGGAAAAGGTAAAAATGCTTCAGATATGCTGCCGTTTCTGATGAGCGCAGCTTCCAGAGGAAAAAACAACGGACTGAAATTTTCAGCAGATGAAATATCTGTTATCCTGACGGCATTGAAATCTGGAAAAAGTTCTGCCGAGGCTGCGAAGATTGACCAGATTGTAAATCTGATGCATATGATACGCTGAACATGAGGACAAAAATAAAACAAAGCCCCGTATTTCATATACCGAAATACGGGGAAAGTGTCAGAACTAACATTTCCTGTCCGGAAAGATATTATTCCTGCATGGACAGAACAGATTTATTCTGCCAGATATAAGTGATCAGTGAAATAACAGTAAGTGCCAGGGAAAGCCAGATAAAGATTTGTTCCAGGACTACAAAAATTCCTCCAAAATTTAAAATAAGAAGAATAATCATGATCATCTGGGATACGGTTTTGAATTTTCCCCAGTAATTTGCTGCAATAACTACACCGTTTTCAGCAGCGATCAGACGGAAACCGCTGATAATAAATTCTCTGGCAATAATGATGATAACAAACCATGCCGGAAGACGGTTTAATTCGATCATACAGATCATAGCTGAGCAGACAAGAAGTTTATCTGCCAGTGGATCCATGAATTTGCCAAAGTTTGTTATGAGATTATATTTGCGGGCGAGATGTCCGTCAAACCAGTCAGTAATACTGGCTGCTGCAAAAAGTGCAAGAGAAATATAACGATTGGCTTCACCGCCCCATCCGGTGAGAAGAAAAATGACCAGAAAAGGAACCATGATCATACGTGCTACTGTAAGTTTATTCGGTGTATTCATCAGCTAACTCTCCTATCAAATCATATTCCAGAGCACCTGTAACACAGACTCTGGCAAAATCACCGGTTACCATAAGTTCACCGGTCTGTACAAACATATAACCGTCAACTTTTGGAGCATCTGCATATGTTCGTCCAATATAGGCACTCTCGCCGGAAACCTTACCCTCAATCATGACAAGCATTTCCTGGCCGATTCTTTCATTGCCTTTCTCCAGAGAAATTTCCTGCTGAAGAGCCATAATTTCATCTCTTCGCTCTTCTTTTAATTCTTCGGGAATCTGATCCGGCATAGAGGCAGCAGGAGTTCCTTCTTCGGGCGAATAAGTAAATACACCCAGTCGGTCAAACTCAGTTTCATCTACAAATTCCATAAGCTCCTGATGATCTTCCTCAGTTTCACCCGGGAAACCTGTGATGAGTGAGGTCCTGAGAACAATATCAGGGATTTCCTTTCGAAGTTTGGCGATGATTTCTATAAGCTGTGCTTTGCTTGTACGGCGTCCCATACGTTTCAGGATGCGGTCGCTGCAGTGCTGGATAGGAAGATCCAGATAATGACAGATTTTCTTTTCTTCTTTCATGACCTGAATCAGTTCATCATAAATTTCCTCCGGATAACAGTAAAGAATACGTATCCATCGTATGCCGCTGATTTTACATAATTTCCTGAGAAGAATGTGAAGAGTTTTGTGACCGTAAATATCTGTTCCGTATACAGTAGTTTCCTGTGCGACAAGGATAAGTTCCTTAACGCCCTGAGAAGCCATGTATTCTGCCTGAGCAAGAAGACGTTCTTCCGGGACACTGCGGAACCTGCCTCTAAGAGAAGGAATAATACAATAAGTGCAATGCTTATCACATCCTTCTGCAATTTTCAGATATCCAAAATGTCCACCTGTGGTCAGAATTCTTCTGCCAGAATCTTCTGGAAGATAATTGATATCTTTAAATTCCTCAAAATGATTTCCGACCGCCGCTTCGTTAAGGGCCTTGACTATATCGCCATAGGAAGTAGTACCAAGAACAGAATCTACTTCAGGGATTTCCTGAATAATTTCTTCTTTGTAACGCTGTGCCATACAGCCGGTTACGATCAGTGCC
Organism: Blautia sp. HCP28S3_G10; assembly: GCF_052065235.1. NCBI lineage: Bacteria > Bacillati > Bacillota > Clostridia > Lachnospirales > Lachnospiraceae > Blautia > Blautia sp. HCP28S3_G10. The sequence continues at coordinate 153,391 of NZ_JBQHUL010000001.1, forward strand.
TTGCAGGTGCCCTGTTTTTTGTATTCTGCCATTTCAAGAATAGTATTAATACTTTCTTCTTTTGCGTCATGTATAAAACAACAGGTGTTGATAACAATGCCGTCAGCATCTTCTTCGGAATCTACAATCTCATGACCACTTGCGGTGAGGAGACCAAGCATCTCTTCGGAATCGGCCAGATTCTTGTCACACCCAAGTGAAATAAACAGTATTTTCATAATTATTCTTCTGTGCTTTCAGGTGCTTCAGTTTCTGCTTCAGCTGTTTCTGTATGTGTGGTGGAGGTGCTGGTTTCTTCATCTTCACCTGTGGCAACGATTTTAACTTCACCTTTGTATAATTCATCGATTGCGATGGCAAGAGGTTTTTTGCCGGCAGTGCCGCTTACCAGTGGTTCTGCACCTGCGATCAGCTGACGTGCTCTCTTGCTTGTTGCAAGTACAAGAGAATAACGACTGTTGAGCATCATAGTGTTGTCATCTTCCTCTGCGTTGTTATTGATTGCCTGAATCAGTTCACTGTATGATGGATGTATCATATTAATTTTCCCCTTTCATAAAGATCCTTGCTTCTTCCTGGATCGTTTTGATAAAATCTTCATTTCTGCGTGCACGGCTCTGTTCGCTTAGAACGATCTGGTGGAGCCTTTCAACACAGCCGTCTACCTCGTCATTGACGAGAAGATAATCATAGTTTTCCATTCCTTCGGATTCCTCGGCAGCTCTCATAAGGCGGGAATGGATCACATCCTGAGATTCTGTACCTCTTCCTGTAAGACGTTCCTCCAGTTCTTTGATAGATGGTGGAGTTACAAAAATCAATACAGCTTCCGGTATTTTTTCTTTTATTTTCATGGCACCTTGTATTTCTATTTCAAGAATTACATTTTTGCCTTTGGAGAGCATTTCCTCAACATAAAAACGAGGTGTTCCATAATAATTGCCTACATATTCAGCATATTCCAGAAGCTGATCATCAGCAATCAGTTTTTCTACTTCTTCTTTTGTACGGAAAAAATATTCCCGCCCATCTTCTTCACCCTGGCGGGGGGCTCTTGTGGTAACAGATATGGATAATGCATAGTCGTCATGCTTTTCCAGAAGCCGTTTCATGACAGTACCTTTACCTGCACCAGAAAAACCGGATACAACAGCTAATATACCTTTACTCATGTTCCTCTTCCTTTTCCTCGTAATCATATGCTTCTGCAAAACGTCGGGCAATTGTTTCCGGCTGCAGAGCAGAAAGAACCAGATAATCGTCTGAAGTGACGATTACGGCCTTTGTTTTACGTCCTTGAGTTGCATCAATCAGTGAACGGGTACCTTTTACATTTTGGACCATTCGTTTCACCGGTGCTGCATCAGGACTGACAACGGCTACTATTTTACGGGAGTTTACTACGTTCCCGAAGCCGATATTAATTAATTTTGCCACAGATATTTCATGCTCCTATCACTCAATATTCTGAATCTGCTCACGTATTTTTTCTATTTCTGTCTTCAGGTCAATGGCAATGTTGGAAACCTGGAGATCGTTAGATTTGGACAGAATCGTATTGGCTTCACGATTCATTTCCTGAGCCATGAAATCCATTTTGCGTCCCACGCCATCCTGCTCTTTCAGGATATTTTTCATCCCCTGTATATGGCTGTGAAGACGTACAGTTTCTTCATCGTTGCAGATTTTGTCGGAAAAAAGAACAACTTCTGCTGCAATTCGGTTATCATCGATCTGACTGTCTTCCAGAAGTTCATGAACCTTCTGTTCCAGCTTTTCTCTGTAAGCCTGAACAACTTCCGGAGAACGCTCTTCTACCTGTGAGACTTTTCTGTCCAGGTCTTCCAGTTTCTGAAGAAGATCTTCTTTCAGATGCTGGCCTTCTCTTGTACGTGCCTCAACGAATCGCTGGCAGGCTTCTTTAAGTGTTACTTCCAGGCATTCCCACAATGTTTCTTCATCAATAGAAGCATCTTCCATTGTGAGAACTTCAGGATATCTTGATAATGTAGTTACACGGATGTCATTTTCAAGATGAAATTCTTCTTCCATCTGTTTCAAATAACTGAGATATTCTGAAGCAAGTTCCCGATTGTATTTCAGAGCAACGCTGCTGGCGGTATAATCTTCATAGGAAATAAATACGTCTACCTTACCACGCTGCATATATGTTTTCATAAGGTTACGAACCTGACCTTCAAAAACATTGAATTTACGGGGCATTTTTATGTTCAGATCAAGATATCTGTGATTAACTGATTTCAGTTCCACAGTGATCTTGCGCTGAGCAGTTACTGTTTCTGCACGGCCGAAGCCTGTCATACTTTTTATCATAAGTCTCTCTCACTTTGCAAGTCTGTTCTTTTTACATACAGATTTATTATAGTGCATTCTAAAAAACTAGTCAATTTTTTTTTGTAAATAATTCGCAGCGTGTTATCCGAGTACTTTCTCCTGATAGCTGGTTACATTGACACAGTACTTCCTTTCGAGGTAAAATATAGTAATGAATTTTATGGGTGTGGAGGAGGTATATTATGAACGAAAAGATTAAACATTTTCTGCTGCTTACAGTCAGTACGCTGATTATGGCGGTAGGAACATATTTTTTCAAATTTACAAATAATTTTACATTTGGAGGAATTACAGGTCTGGCAGTACTTGTTGCAGACCGGTCGGCTATTTCGGCCAGTGACTTTTCTTTTATTGTCAATATGATCCTTCTTGTGATCGGATTTGTGGTTCTTGGAAAAAAATTTGCTGCAAAAACGGCATATTGCAGTATTCTTCTGTCGGTCGCACTTTCTACTCTTGAACGTGTCTGCCCGATGGATCATCCTCTGACAGACCAGACTATGCTGGAACTCTGTTTTGCAATTGCACTTCCGGCACTTGGTTCTGCAATTCTTTTTAATATAGGATCTTCAAGCGGAGGAACAGACATCATTGCCATGATTCTCAAAAAATACAGCAGTTTTAATATAGGCAAAGCACTGCTGGTAACAGATATCCTTATTACTGTTGCGGGCTGCTTTGTGTTTGATATTCAGACAGGCCTGTATTCATTTTTGGGACTTGCAATCCGTTCGTTTATGATCGATAACTTTATTGAAAGCTTTAATCTGTCCAAATATTTTAATGTTGTATGCGATAGTCCGGAACCTGTCTGTGACTTTCTTGTACATACGCTGAACAGAAGTGCTACAATTGTACATGCCCAGGGGGCTTTTTCAGGAAAAGATAAATATATTGTCCTTACTGCACTGAACCGTCCCCAGGCTGTCAAATTACGTAATTATATCAAAGAAAATCAGCCGTCTGCATTTATTCTTATTTCCAATACAAGTGAGATAATTGGAAAAGGATTTCACAGTGTCTGATATAGAGGAGAATTAAATATGGCTTTTGATGGAATAACCATTGCTGCAATGGTAAAGGAATTACACAAAAATCTGGATGGCGGGCGATTTAACAAAATTGCACAGCCTGAATCAGATGCACTTATGATTACGGGAAAAGGGCAGAATGGACAGTGTCGTCTGCTGATTTCAGCCAGTGCTTCCCTTCCGTTGATTTATTTTACAAATAAAAATAAACCGAGTCCGATGACAGCTCCAAATTTTTGCATGCTGCTCCGTAAATATATAGGAAGTGCAAGGATTGGCAGTATACGACAGCCAGGACTGGAACGCGTGGTAGAATTTGAACTGGAACATCTGAATGAACTGGGAGATCCATGCAAAAAAATTCTGATCGTTGAGCTGATGGGAAAACACAGCAATATTATTTTCTGTGATGAGAACCGCATGATTCTCGACAGTATCAAGCATGTGTCTTCCAATATGAGTTCTGTACGTGAAGTCCTTCCCGGACGTCAGTATTTTCTGCCTCATACACAGGAAAAGCTGGATCCGTTTTCTGTTACTGAAGAAGAATTCAGAAATATTGTATGTAAAAAGCCATGTAATATTTCAAAGGCAATTTATACAACGCTTACGGGTCTGAGTCCTCTGATTGCGGAGGAAATATGTTACCGTGCATCAATTGATGGAAGTGATGCTGCGCAGTCTCTCTCAGAAGCTGCACAGCTACATCTGTATCATACATTCAACCGGTTGATGGAACGGGTATGTGAGGGGGATTTTACACCGAATATTATTTACAGAGATGAAGAACCTGTAGAATATGCAGTACTTCCTCTTACACAATATGGTGCCGAATATCACAGTGAGACTTTTGAAACTGTATCAGCAATGCTTGAGACCTATTATGCTTCCCGCGATGTTCTGAACAGGATCAGACAGAAATCCTCGGATTTGCGAAGAATCGTACAGACTGCACTGGAACGTAATCGCAAAAAATATATTCTTCAGCAGAAACAAATGAAGGATACCGCAAAAAAGGATAAATATAAGGTTTATGGTGAACTGATCAATACTTATGGATATGGCCTGGAAGAAGGCTGTAAATCTTTCAAAGCGCTGAATTATTATACAAATGAAGAAATTACGATTCCTCTTGACCCTTCTCTCACGCCGGGGGAAAATGCAAAGAAATATTTTGACAGGTATGGCAAACTGAAGCGAACTGAGGAAGCTCTGACAGAACAGCTTGCTGAAACAGAATCGGAAATTGAACATCTGGAATCTGTTTCCAATGCACTGGATATTGCAAGAGCGGAAAGTGATCTCAGTCAGATCAAAGAAGAACTGACAGAATATGGGTATATCAAGAAACATTATACTGGAAAAAAGGGGCAGAAGGCTCAGTCAAAATCAAAACCATTTCACTATATTTCAAGTGACGGATTTGATATTTATGTTGGCAAAAACAATTTCCAAAATGATGAACTTACATTCAAACAGGCGACCGGAAATGACTGGTGGTTTCATGCAAAGAAAATGGCCGGTTCTCATGTTGTCGTAAAAACAAAAGACGGTGAGCTTCCGGATCGTACTTTTGAGGAAGCTGGCCGTCTGGCAGCCTATTATTCAAAAGGCCGTACTGCACCAAAAGTGGAAATTGACTATATACAGAAAAAACATGTAAAAAAACCGGCAGGCGCAAAACCTGGATTTGTTGTATATTATACAAACTATTCACTGATGGCAGAACCGGATATCTCAGACATAAAAGAAGCATCTCAGTCCTGACGGACAGGGATGCTTCTTTATTGTGCGTATTAAAAACAGGTATTATTTTGCAACAAAGTTGATAATTTTGTTTGGTACATAAATTTCTTTAACGAGATTTTTGCCTTCAAGGAAGGAAGCTACTCTCTCGTCCGCTTTTGCAAGTTCAAAAGCTTTTTCTTTTGCACAGTCAGTAGGAATGACAACAGTACCTCTTACTTTACCATTTACCTGCACACCGATTTCTATGGTCTTTGCAATTGTCTTGCTTTCATCATATACAGGCCATGGAGCAACTGCAAGGAGACCTTCGCCACCAAGGAATTCCCAGATTTCTTCACAGATATGTGGAGCAAACGGACTCAGCAATTTGATAAAGATTGTCAGGTCATCTTTGCTTAAATGACCTTCTGCAGTAATCTCATTGATCAGAGTCATCAGGCTTGCGATAGCTGTGTTGAATTTCAGGTTTTCGATATCTGAAGATACTTTTTTGATGGTACGGTGAAGTTTCATTTCGAGTTCATCAGAAACTGATTCATCAGAAATGATGTCTGTAAGACCTGCTACACGGTCAAGGAATTTTTTACATCCCTTTACAGAGTTTTCACTCCATGGAGTTGCGGCACCGTAATCACCCATGAACAGTACATAAGTACGAAGTGTATCTGCACCATATTCTTTTACGATATCCAGAGGATCAACAACATTTCCTTTGGATTTACTCATCTTGTCCCCGTCAGGTCCGAGGATAAGACCCTGAATAGAACGTTTTGCGTATGGCTCCGGTGTATTAACAACTCCCAGGTCATACAGGAAATGATGCCAGAATCTGGAATAGATCATATGTCTGGTAACATGTTCCATACCGCCGTTGTACCAGTCAACAGGCATCCAGTATTTCAGTTTGTCCATATCTGCCAGAGCATTCTGATTATGCGGATCTGTATATCTCAGGAAATACCAGGATGATCCTGCCCACTGTGGCATGGTATCTGTTTCACGTTTGGCTGCTGCGCCACATTTCGGGCATGTGCAGTTTACGAAAGAATCGATTTTGGCAAGTGGTGACTGGCCATCTTCACCTGGTTCAAAGTCCTTAACATCCGGAAGACGCAACGGAAGCTCTTCTTCCGGAACAGCAACTACGCCACATTTTGGACAGTGAATAAGCGGAATAGGTTCACCCCAGTATCTCTGGCGGTTGAAAGCCCAGTCTTTCATTTTGTACTGTACACCGGCTTTACCTACACCCTTTTTCTCAAGTTCCTCAAGCATACGCTCGATAGAATCTTTTTTCTTTGTATATCCGTTCAGGAAATCAGAATTGACCATTTCTCCGTCACCTGTATAAGCTTCTTTGGAAATATCTCCGCCTTTGATAACTTCGATAATGTCGATACCAAATTTTTTGGCAAAATCATAGTCACGCTGGTCATGAGCAGGAACTGCCATGATGGCACCTGTACCATATCCCATCATTACATAATCTGCAATGTAGATCGGGATTTTTTTGCCGTTGATCGGGTTGATACCCTCAAGACCCTGGATTCTAACACCGGTTTTATCTTTTACAAGCTGTGTTCTCTCGAATTCAGTTTTCTTTGCACATTCATTACGGTATGCAATAATCTCGTCCATGTTTGTGACTTTGTCCTGATATTTATCGATGATCGGATGTTCAGGAGCGATTACCATGAATGTTACACCAAAAAGGGTATCTGGTCTTGTTGTATAAATCTCAAGCTTTTCATCCACGCCTGCAATATCAAAGTTGACAAAAGCACCCTTGGATTTACCGATCCAGTGAATCTGCTGCTGTTTTACATTATCAGGATAGTCTACATCTTTAAGACCCTCAAGAAGTTTGTCAGCATACTTAGTGATGCGCAGATACCATACATCTTTTGATTTCTGTACAACTTCACTATGACAGATATCACATTTACCACCCTGGCTGTCTTCGTTTGAAAGAACTACTTTACAGTGTGGACAATAGTTTACCAGGGTTCTGTCTCTGAATACGAGACCTTTTTCAAACATTTTGAGGAAAATCCACTGTGTCCATTTGTAATAATCTTCATCAGTTGTATCAATTACACGAGTCCAGTCAAAGGAGAAACCTACTTTTTTTAACTGATTGGAGAATTTCTTGATATTCTCATCTGTAATAATACGTGGATGTGTTCCTGTTTTTACTGCATAGTTTTCTGTAGGAAGTCCGAATGCATCAAAACCGATCGGGAAAAGTACATTGTAACCTTCCATACGACGTTTTCTGGAAATAACCTCAAGGCTTGAGTATGCTTTGATGTGACCTACATGCATACCAGCGCCACTTGGATATGGAAACTCTACAAGGCCATAGAATTTAGGTTTATCACTGTTATCTTTGGCTTCGAAGACTTTACTTTCTTCCCATTTTGCCTGCCATTTGGGCTCAATTTTTTTAAAATTGTATTTCATGTCTGTGTTTCCTCCAACATTGTTGTGTATCTGAGAATTAATTTTAATTCAATAAAGTCTTTTTGTCAATGTAACGTTTTGCTTAATACCTGTTTTTTCAGCTAAAAACAGGGCATACGGGAAATTTTTCCGCATGCCCTGCTTTATCATAGGAGTTTATACATTATTTTTCTTCTTCGTCAAGCTTGCTTGCTCTTGCTTCGATCTCTTTTGCTTGAATATCGTTCGGAGCCTGCTCATAACGTGCGAATTCATAAGAGAAATCACCGCTTCCGCCTGTCATGGAACGAAGTGTTGTGGAATATCCGTAAATTTCCAGCTGAGGTACATCAGCTTCGATGATCGTATTTCCGGCATGATCAGGATTCATACCAAGTACACGGCCACGGCGTTTGTTCAGATCACCCATTACATCACCTGTATATTTATCCGGAACGGTAACTTTCATGGAAACAATTGGTTCAAGAAGTACCGGTGATGCATCCATAAATCCTTTTTTAAAGGCGAGAATTGTAGCCATCTTGAATGCCATTTCAGAAGAATCTACCGGATGATAGGAACCATCGTAAAGAGTAGCCTTTACACCAACTACAGGATAAGCAGCCAGAGGCCCTTTAAGAACACATTCCTGGAGACCTTTTTCAACTGCCGGGAAGTAGTTCTTCGGAACAGCGCCGCCTACAACAACCTGTTCAAACTCATATGGTGTATCCAGATTTCCGGATGGCTCAAAACGCATCTTAACATGACCGTACTGTCCATGACCGCCGGACTGTTTTTTGTGTTTGCCTTCTACATCGGAATTCTTGCGGATCGTTTCACGGAAAGGCACTTTTGGTTTGGAAAGTTCAATGTCTACTTTATAACGTTCTTTCAGTTTGCTGACAACGATATCAAGATGCTGATCGCCCATTCCATAGAGCAGAGTCTGTCTATTGGCGGAATCGTTTACTACGCGGAGTGTTTTATCCTCGCTGCACATCTTTGCAAGTGCCTGTGCGATCTTGTCTTCATCACCTTTTTTGACAGCTTTATATCTCTTGTATGTGTATGGAGTTGAAATAGTTGCCTTAGGATAAAGAACAGGTGTTGCTTTGGTGGCAAGACTGTCACCGGTCTGTACGCTTGCAAGTTTTGCAATAGCACCGATATCGCCTGCATGAAGTTCGGAAACTTCAATCGGTTTGGATCCTTCCAGAACATAAAGTTTGTTCAGGCGCTCTTCCTCGCCTTTTTCTACATTGAGGAGTGTATCATCGGATTTGATAACACCTGAAGCAACTTTGATAAGGGAATATTTACCGAGGAAAGGATCCACAATTGTTTTCCATACATATGCTGATTTTGCTTTTGCAAAGTCGTAATTAGCTTCAAAGATTTCGTTGGTCTTCTGTGCGATACCGTTGCAGGAACGTTTGTCCGGGCTTGGGAAATATCCGCAAATATCATCAAGAAGGTTGGAAACACCTCTCAGATTGATCGGAGATCCCATGCATACAGGTACAATGCTTGCTTCCTGTACATTGGTTGCAAGTGCTGCGGAAACCTCAGTTACGGAGAATTCATCACCGTCAAAATAACGATCCATAAATTCCTCGCTTGTTTCAGCTACAGATTCCATAAGAATATCATGATATTTTTCAAGGTATTCATTCAAATATTCAGGAATATCACAGGGTTCTTTGCCTGCCTTGTCAATATACTTACGTCCGGCCTGTTTCACAACATTTACATAGCCCACAAATTTGCCGTCTTCACGGATAGGGAAATGAAGCGGGGCAATTTTTTTGCCATACAGTTCTGTCAGATCTTCTACAACTTTTCGATAGCTGACATCATCCACATCCATATCTGTTACGAAGAACATACGAGGTAATTTATATTTTTCGCAGAGATTCCATGCCTTTTGTGTTCCAACCTGAACACCAGCTTTACCGGAAACAACAATAATTGCCGCATCTGCTGCACTGACTGCTTCTTCTACTTCTCCTACGAAATCAAAATATCCGGGAGTATCGAGAATATTAACCTTTACTTTATCCCATGGTACCGGGATCAAAGTAGTTGAAACAGAAAAATGTCTCTTGATCTCTTCTTTATCAAAATCGCTGACGGTATTTCCATCTTCTACTCTGCCAAGGCGGTTTGTCATTCCTGCAAGGTAAGCCATTGCCTCTGCTAATGTAGTCTTACCGGCACCCCCATGCCCTAAAAGAACCACATTGCGAATTCGGTCAGTTCTATAAATGTCCATATGTAATACCTCCCTGTTTGTCTAATATGTCTATATATTACTAAAAAAGTTTCTACTTTTCAAGTATTTTATATAATTTTAACAACTTTTTTTGCAAAGTTTATGTGAAAAATAAACTATTTTATGTTTTCTTCGGCTTTATTTGACTTTTTTCTTTCTGTATTCTAAAATAAAACATATTATTTATTTTTATGCAGTAGGGAAAGGACACGTATTATTATGACAACCATAGGTTTTATCGGACTTGGTCTTATTGGCGGATCTATCGCAAAAACTATACGTAAATTTCATCCCGACTATCATATTCTTGCATATGCCAGACACAGAGAGACACTGGCTGCCGCACTTACAGAGAATGTGATTGACGGGGTTCTTGAGCAGGAAGATGAACGATACCAGTCCTGCGATTATATTTTTTTATGCGCTCCTGTAGAATACAATATTGAATATCTAAAAAAACTGAAAAATGTTATTTCTGACAACTGTATCATTACAGATGCTGGGAGTGTGAAATCTCCTATACATAAGGCTGTAGAAGAACTTGGTATGGATCACTGTTTTATTGGCGGGCATCCGATGGCTGGTTCAGAGCAGTCCGGATATGAACATTCTTCTGACCATCTTCTGGAAAATGCTTATTATATTCTTACTCCGGGAGGACAGGTTCCGCTTGAAAAAATTACGGAATTTTCTGAACTGATTGATTCGCTTGGTTCGATTCCCATGGTTCTTACAGCAGAAGAACATGATTTTATAACTGCAGGAGTCAGCCATCTGCCGCATATTATAGCGTCTGCTCTTGTAAATCTTGTCAATGCACTGGATAATGATGCAGAATATATGAAAACGATTGCCGCAGGAGGTTTCCGTGATATTACAAGGATAGCATCTTCATCTCCTGTTATGTGGGAACAGATCTGCCTGGAAAATCATGAGAATATTTCAAATGTACTTGACGAATATATCCGTATGCTGATTCAGATACGCTGTTCAATTGATAATATGGAAGCGAAAAATCTTTATGAAATGTTTGCAAGTTCCCGTGATTACAGAGATTCCATTGATGCCACTTCAAGCGGACTGATCAACAAGACCTATGTGCTTTATATCGATATTGTTGATGAAGCAGGTGGTATTGCAACAATTGCAACAATTCTTGCAATGGAAGGCATCAGCATTAAGAATATCGGAATCATTCATAACAGAGAATTTGAACAGGGCGTTCTTAAAATTGAATTTTATGAAGAAAATGCAATGAACAAAGGATCTGCTCTTCTTAAGAAACGTAATTATATTGTATATGAACGGTAGGAGTTAAATATGGAAATCAGAAAACAGTCTTCATTAAGAGGAACGCTTACAGTTCCCGGAGATAAATCAATCTCACACAGAGCAGTTATGTTTGGCGCTCTGGCAAACGGTACAACAAAGATTTCTCATTTTCTGGAAGGAGCTGACTGCCTTTCAACAATCTCCTGCTTTCGCAAAATGGGAATAGATATTGAAAGAAATAAAGATGAAATTCTTGTTCACGGAAAAGGTCTTCATGGCCTCTGTACTCCGTCCGGAATTCTTGATGTGGGAAACAGCGGAACTACGACGAGACTGATTTCTGGAATTCTTGCAGGACAGAAATTTTCATCAGAACTGGATGGTGATGATTCTATCCGTACCCGTCCGATGAAGCGAATCATGACTCCTCTTAACAGGATGGGTGCTGATATTGCAAGTATCAGAGATAACGGTTGTGCACCTCTTCGGATCAATGGCAAAAATCTTCACGGTATTCACTACGATTCACCGGTAGCATCTGCTCAGGTAAAATCCTGTGTTCTTCTTGCGGGTCTTTATGCAGATGGAATTACCAGTGTGACAGAACCGTTTCTGTCCAGAAATCATACGGAAATCATGTTGAATTATTTTGGCGCGGAAGTTCATTCGGAAGGTACGACTGCTTCCGTAAAACCAGAACCTGTTCTTGACGGTCGTGAAGTAAAAGTTCCGGGAGACATTTCTTCAGCTGCATATTTTATTGCCGCCGGTCTTCTGACACCGGACAGCGAGATCCTGCTCAGGAATGTGGGAATCAATCCGACAAGAGCCGGTCTTCTGAAAATATGTATGGACATGGGGGCTGATATTACACTCCTTAACCAGAGTACAGAGGGAGAACCTACAGCTGATCTTCTGATCCGTACAAGCAGTCTTAAAGGAACAATTGTTGAGGGAGAGATTATTCCAGCCCTTATTGATGAAATACCAATGATTGCTGTTATGGCTGCTTTTGCTGAGGGCACTACAGTGATCCGTGATGCACAGGAACTTAAAGTCAAAGAATCTGACAGAATTGCTGTTATGGTCGAAAATCTGAGGCGTATGGGCGCAGATATAGAAGGAACAGATGACGGTATGATCATTCATGGTGGAAAGCCGCTTCATGGAGCTGTTATTGATTCTCATCTGGATCATCGTGTAGCAATGTCATTTGCTGTTGCAGGAACTGTCTGTGATGGCACTGTTGATATCAACGGTGGTGATTGTGTAAAAATTTCATATCCTGATTTTTATAATGATCTTTACAGTTTGAGCAAATAAAATGTATATGAATCTCCCTGCCGGGTATTCTGAATATTATAGAATGCCATGCAGGGAGGTTTTTTTATGAATATAATATTTTACGGAACCAGAGATTATGATCAGAGATTCTTTGAAAATATGAAGAAGGATTATCCGGATATCAACATAACTTTTATTGAGTCTAATCTGTATCGTGAAACAGCATCCCTGGCTTCCGGCTATGATGGAATCTGCGCTTTTGTAAATGCGGATCTTGGAGCAGATGTGATCGAAGAACTCAGACATCAGGGGGTTCGCCTGATTCTTATGAGATGTGCGGGATATAATAATGTTGATCTGGAAAAAGCAAAGGAATGTGATATAAAAGTTTTGCGTGTGCCGGGATATTCGCCGGAAGCTGTTGCAGAACATGCCATGGCCCTTGTTTTGACTGCAAACAGACATATTCATAAAGCCTATGTTAAATGCCGTGAAAATAATTTTTCACTAAATGGTCTTATGGGAGTAAATCTGCACGGAAAAACTGCTGGAATCATCGGAACAGGTAAAATTGGCACGGCCATGGCGCAGATATGCCGTGGATTTGGTATGAAGATACTTGCCTATGATCTGTATCCGGACAGATCCCGGACAGATCTGATATATGTTACTCTGGAAAAACTCCTGGCGTACAGTGATCTGATAAGCCTGCACTGCCCTCTTACAAATGAAACATATCATATGATAAACAGAGAATCTATTTCTCATATGAAAGACGGAGTTATTCTGGTAAACACTTCTCGCGGAGGTCTTATCTGTACAGAGGATCTGATCAACGGAATTCGTGATCATAAATTCTTCGCAGTAGGCCTTGATGTATATGAGGAAGAAGCTGATTTTGTGTACGAGGATATGTCAGAGCATATTCTTAAAAGTTCGACAGTTCAGAGACTCCTTTCATTTCCAAATGTAGCCCTGACTTCGCATCAGGGATTTTTTACAGAAGAAGCACTTACTAATATAGCGGAAACAACTCTGCAGAATGCAGAAGCGTTTCGTACAGGAATGGATCTGAAAAATCAGGTAAAAATCTGAAATATTCAGTTCTGTTTTTCAAAAGCATCTCTCAAAAGATGGATTTCTTCAGTCCAACCTTTATCATCATTTGGTGTTTCCAGAATAAAGGGAATTCCCTTAAGGGCGGGATGACGGATAATACGAATCAGTGCGTCAAGTCCGATTTCGCCCTCTCCTATTCTGGCATGGCGGTCCTTGTGGCTTCCAAGACCGTTCATGCTGTCATTAAGATGAACTGCTTTCAGTCTGGAAAGACCTATTATATTGTCAAATTCTTTCAGCACTCCATCGAGATCATTTACAATGTCGTATCCACCGTCCCAGACATGGCAGGTATCCAGACATATTCCCATTTTGTCTTTGAGTTCAACAAGTTCCAGGATGTCTCTCAGCTCCTGAAAATTTCTTCCAACTTCCGAACCTTTGCCGGACATTGTTTCCAGAAGTACAGTTGTAGTCTGGTCTTCTGTGAGGACATTATTAAGGATTTCAGCAATTTTCTGAATGCCCGTTTCTGCGCCCTGTCCCACATGGCTTCCGGGATGAAAGTTATAATAATTGCCAGGAGTGTATTCCATTCTTCTGAGATCATCTATAAATGTCTCACGCGCAAAATCCCGGAGATTTTCTTTTGCTGCACAGGCATTCAGAGTATATGGTGCATGTGCGACAACTTTTCCAAATTTATATTCTTTTGTGATAAGCAGAAATTCCTGTATATCTTTTTCATTAATAGCTTTTGCCTTGCCGCCGCGGGGATTTCGTGTGAAAAATGCAAAGGTATTTCCACCGTTGGAAATCATCTGCCGTGCCATTGCTGCGTAACCTTTGGATGAGGATGTGTGATTGCCGATATATAACATATTTTTTGCCTTTCTTTTTCTGTTTATCATAACATAAAATCAATAAAATCAAAAGTATTCCTTGTTGACGGAGAACAGTTCGGATTTTATACTTAAGATATCTATATACGAAAGAGAAGGAACTTTTTATGACGAAAAAAAATCTGTACCACAAATCCCGTTATTACCGAAAAAGGCAGCAGCAGATAAAACAGAGAATTGCGATAGCCGTTGCAGTGTTTGCTATTTTGTGCCTGGTTCTGATCATCAGAGGCTGCATTTCATCAAAAACGGCAGCTGTATCTGCAAAGGCTGAAAAAGAAAATACTGTGCAGTCAAAAGAAGCTGTTGTAACAAAGACTCCTGTATCTCTCACGATCAGTGTTATTGGTGACTGTACACTGGGCACAGATGAGGAATTTGATTATGATACAAGCCTGAATGCTTATTATGACAATAACGGAGCAGAGTATTTCTTTGCAAATGTCAGAAATATTTTTGCGGCAGATGATCTTACAGTGGCCAATTTCGAGGGAACGCTTACAGATTCGGAAGAACGTGAAGATAAACAGTTTGCTTTTAAGGCTCCTGCATCTTATGCGAATATTCTTACAGCAGGTTCTGTAGAAGCTGTGAATACCGCAAATAATCATAGTCATGATTATGGAGAACAGAGTTTCAAAGATACGATTACAGCTCTTGATGCAGCTAATATTATCCATTTTGGATATGATGAAACAGCAGTAACTGAAGTAAAGGGTGTCAAAGTTGGTCTGATTGGCATTTATGAACTGAATGATCATCTGGGACGTGAGGAACAGCTGAAAAAAAATATTCAGAAAGTAAAAAAAGACGGAGCGGAACTGGTGATCGTCATCTTCCACTGGGGAAACGAAAAAGAAGAAGTCCCTGATGAAAACCAGAAAACTCTGGGACATATGGCAATTGATCTCGGAGCAGATCTTGTCTGTGGTCATCACCCACATGTTCTTCAGGGAATTGAGGAATATAAAGGCAAAAACATTGTCTACAGTCTCGGAAATTTCTGCTTTGGAGGAAATGCCTATCCGAGTGATATGGACACTATGATTTTTCAGCAGACATTTACTATAGATCAGAATGGAGTAAAAAATGATAATGTAACAAACATTATTCCGTGTTCTATTTCATCAGATTCTGATTATAACAATTATCAGCCTACTCCTGTCCAGGGTGAAGAAGCCACCAGAATTCTTAATAAAATCCAGGAACGAAGTTCCTGGATCAATACAGAAGTTACAAATTCTGAAGAAACTGACGACTCTGAGGAAGAATAGTAATTTCCGGAATACAGCTTACAGTATCAAGAAGTATGTTCAGGAAATCTGTAACATGAAGATTTGCCTTACGCTGGTCTTCCATGATTGCATAACAGGTTCTGTATTCAGGACCATTTTCAAGTTCTATCATGCGGCAGCTGTTCTGTTCTGAAAGCCTGCGTCCGATAGTTGCAGGCATGATCGCCCATGCATTATCCAGTTCAAGAAGCTGCCTGAGAAGAGCCATATTATCCAGAGAGACTTTTACCTTTGGGTCACTACCAAACCAGTAATCATGCCACATAAGAAAAGTATTGCTCCATGGGATATATATTTCGTCTTCGCAGTTCAGCTGTGAAGGAAGCAGGCCGTCTCTGTATTCAGAATTACGGTTACACAGAAAAACAAGTTTTTCTTCAAACAGTGGAATGGTCTGTACTTTTTTAAAAAAGTGCGGGTTAGTAATAAGTCCAAGATCAATTTCTCTGTTTTCTACAGCTCTGTAGGAGATATTTGAACGCATTGTGTCTACATGGATACTGCATCCATCATGCTTTTTCAGAAAATCTCCGATTACCTGTGGTATGAAATAAAAATTCAGACTGTCCACATTTCCAATACGGAGAAGTGACGCTGGATTATTTAATTTAAGTTTTCCTGTTTCCAGCCACAGTTCTTCCCATTTTTGTGCGATGGGTATAAATTTCTGCCCGGCTTCTGTCAGTTCAAGGACTCGTGATCCTTTGCGGCGTATGATAAGTTCTGTTCCAAGTTCCTCTTCCAGAGCTGAAAGACGGTGGCTCAGGGCAGGCTGCGAGACAAAGAGAAGTTCTGCTGCTTTGGACAGAGAAGAACTGGAAGCAATAGTCAAAAATGTGTGGATGTCATTGTAATTCATGAATTTCCTCCATAATATAAAATCTGTTTATATTATATAGATATATTATTAATTTTACAATTATTTTTTTGCGTTCTATAATAGGGGCAAATAAAATTGTTAATAAGGAATGATGATTATGTCAGATCAACGTATTCTGGAACGCAGGCTTCATCTGAATATGACACTGCTGGGTGGATTCATGGGTGGTTACGCAGTCCTGAGTCACGATGATTTTTTTGGATCCGCACAGACGACTAACATGATAGCGTTGACAATTGGTGCAGTAAGCGGACCCGGAAGTGAATGGATCGCAAGGTTTGTCGGACTGCTGATATATATAGCAGGACTTGCTTTTACAGTTTTTATCAGCCATAAGCTGAAGCCGGAACAACAAAAAAAATTCAGTATTGTACTGGACGCAATGGTTTTGTCTTTTATTGGATTCCTGCCGAAGAATCTTGATATTATTGTTGCAACGTATCCTATCTTTTTTGCTACTGCTTTTCAGTGGTGCTCGTTTAAAGGTGCAGATGGATTTGCAAGTTCCAGTATTTTTTCAACAAACAATCTACGTCAGTGTGTTACAGGATTTACAGAGTATTTTTACAGTCACGATGCAGAGGCGCTTCGGAGAGGTATCTATTTTGGAAAGGTTCTTATTTCTTTTTATTTTGGTGTAGTCCTTGCATTTTTTTCATGTAACAGTTTAGGCCTGAAGGGTTCATGGCCGGGAATATTGTTTACGGTAACTGCTCTTATGTTGTGCTATTCATATGAAAATGCATACAAGCAGGAAAAAAATCTGTTCCGGCAATTGCAAATAAATAAAACATGACAAAAAACTCCCCTGGAAATTTATTTCCAGGGGAGTTTCTGGTTATGGAATATTATTAGGATTATGCGGCTACATCTGTTTCAGATGTTCCCTCGGTTTCAGCTGCTGAAGAGTCATCTGTGGCAGCGTTTTCCTGTGGCTCGGAGGCACTTGTTATTGCAGATTCAAAAATGTCTTTGATCTGGGAAACAAGTTCTTCAGGAACACCAGCTGCTGTTGCATTTGCTGCAAGTGTATCCAGATTGACAGATTTCAGATATTCAGCCATTTCAGCATCATCTTCTGCATTATATGCAGGACTTACGGAAGAAAGATCAGGAGTATCTGTACCATCGCCATATCCACCGGTAATGCTTAAGGTTGCAATAGGAGCTCCGGAAGTTATAAGAGTCAGGTCAAGTGCGGAAGTTTCTGTAGCTGCATCACATTTAAGTGTGATTTCAGCTGAAAAACCTGCAAGTGGATTGGAAGCTGAAGCTTCTTCAGAGTCAGTAGAGTCTTCTGTCGCACTCTCAGGAACTGTCACTGTAAATTTGCCATTATAGTAGCCGGCTTTTTCCGGTTTGGTTTCGAGGTCGTCCACATGGATATCAACGGTTTCTGTTCCATCGACTGCAAATACATAATCACCTGTAAGAAGGCCTTCGCTGGAAACGCCGCTGCCTGTAAATGTGATTGATGAATCATCTGCCTGGAATTCAAGGAGTAATGCAGAATTATCAGCATCTGACGGGGCTTTCCATGTGAAGATTGGCTGTTCATTAACTCCGTCTCCCATTCCGAACTCCCGTCCGATAATCTTATCTTCTCCATTGACCCATACTCTGGAGTAAATCACACTGCCATCATCTGTGTTTTCTGTATCGTCAGAATCACCAGAGAGTTCAGCAATAAGATCATCAACTGTTGTCTGGAATTCTGTGTATTGATCTTTACTTCCAACTCCTGCTTCTGTCCATGAATCAAAAAGAGATTTAATTTCTTCATCATCTCTGGCTGTCGTAAGAATCTGTTCTGCCATATCTGTTGCATTATTTGCTGTAATCTGTCCTTCATATGCAGTACAGTCTTCGCTGATGCCTTCTACAGAAACCGTTTCTTCAGTTGAACTTCCCTCTGTAAGATTGTCTATAACAAGATTTCCATAACGGCTGATCAGTGTGCTTAATGTATCAGAATCAGGAAGAACACTACTCATATCTGAAAGCATGTTAAAATATGTGCTAAATGTTTCGGCAGATATATCAGAGTCATCAGAAACTGTCATTGGAGCTTTGATGTATCCTTCAGAAATTTCCGGAATCTGGATATATTCAGCCAGGCTTGCAAGATCCATATAAATATTCAGATTACAGAGCTGACTGTCGTTAAGAAGAAGTGCAGATGCCATTGACTCAATACCGTCTTTGATAGTAACATCACTGTTAAGACTTACATTCTGTAACCAGGAAAAATCGGAACCGCCTGCAAGAGCTCCTAGAAGTGCTCTTCCGGTATCTTCTACAGTAAGTGTTATGTCAGCGGTGCTTCCGGTCTGTGCTTTCTGGTAATCTTTAAGGTAATCCCCCCAGGAAGCAGCAATATCAGAAGAAATTTTATCAAGAGCTGCCTTTTCGGTATCCTGATAACTTCCTGCAGCAAATACAGTGCTTCCACCGGCAAGAATAAGAGAAGAGCTGGTTGCAACAGCAAGCATTTTTTTGAGTAATTTTCTGCTATGATTCATATGATTTCTCCTTCCACTTTATCTAAGATTAAGTTATATCTGTATATTATCATAAATTTGTCGAATAATCAATGAAATAGAGTGCGTGAACAGTTACTGTTCACTTGAATGAATGGACAAGAACAGGTATCCTGATTTGTATAATCAGACAAAAAACAGGTTTTATATATATTTGCAAAATCCCTGATCTTTATATCAGAATCAGCCTGTACACTGAAACAAAAACTTACTGACAGCATGAAACCAAGAAACAGTATGAATTTTTGGAAATAATGACGGCATTGTGGCATGTTTTACTCTCCTTCTTCCATCTGCGCTCTGGCTTTCCGTCCAATCCGGCCGGATACATTCATGGTACTGGCTCTGGTGACTTTGTCATTTCCGTATTTTCTGCGGATATTGTCGAGTGTTTCATCCAGTTTTTTCTGACGTTCTCTTCTGGATACATCTTCAAATAATGAAAACTGTATATACTCATCTTCTGTCAGCCCTGTCAGAGCAACTCCAATCAACCGAAGAGGCTGTCCCTTCCAGGATTCCTGAAACAGAATTTTTACTTTCTGATAGATCTCATCTGTGACATCTGTTGGGTTATTCAGTCTGCACTGATGAGATTTATTAATAAAATCAAGAGTGCGGAAAGAAACAGCTACGCAATTGCACTTTTTTCCTTCACGACGCATTCTGGCTGCAACAATGTCGCACTGGCTGAGGAGAATCGGAAAAATCTGTTCATATGAAATGATATCTTCATCAAAAGTGGTTTCCACGCTGATTCCTTTAGATTCGTCTTTTTCTGCTTTTACAGGTGAAGCATCAATACCATTGGCATATTGATAAAGTAGATGCCCTGTTTTTGTCCCAAGCAGCAGCTGGATTTCATTTTCATCCGCATGGGCAAGTTCACCAATGGTGCGGATTCCGTTCTGAAGCAGCTTTTTTTCAGAAGCTTTACCAAGAAAGAGAAGGTCACGGACTGGAAGCGGCCACATTTTTGACTCTATTTCTGATGGGTATAAAGTATGTACTTTGTCGGGCTTTTCGAAGTCGGATGCCATTTTTGCAAGAAGTTTATTAGTAGAAATTCCTATATTAACTGTAAACCCCAGTTCTCTGTGAATCTGATCTTTTATATGAACTGCAAGTCCGTATGGATCAGGGTAGATGAGATCCGTGCCGCTCATATCAAGAAATACTTCATCAATAGAAAATGATTCCATTACGGGTGCATAGGACGCACAGATGGATTTGAAGGCTCTGGAACATCTGTCGTACAGCCGGAAATCACCTGGTACACATATCAGGTGCGGACATTTCTGTAATGCCATGGAAACAGGTTCACCCGTCTGGATACCGTATTTTTTGGCAGGAATAGATTTTGCTATCACAATTCCTGTTCGTTTCTGTGGATTCCCACCGATACAGGAAGGCACATCCCGAAGGTCAGGAAGGCCCTCTTTTACTCTTCTGGATGCTTCCCATGAAAGGAAAGCGCTGTTTACATCTACATGAAAGATCAAACGTTTCATAAAAATCCTCAAATCTATACTATTTGAAAAATATCCCAATATACTATTTTATTCTCATAAAATGCATGACTCCTTTATCTTTTTTATTATAGAAGGAGGTCTTTTTGAAGGAACCACGTCCATCATAGTATTTGTCATCAGCCTTTGTTGAACCATGATAAGAATTACTTCCGCCAATTCCAATACATAAATTTTTGTAAGATTTTGGATATGTAATTGTTACTGTGGCATATGAGTCAACAAAAGAATCATCATACATATAATCTGAAGAATAAAAATGTTTTTTTCTGAATGTTTTATAAGAACACTTGGCTTTTACTCCGTAAGAGTTGCGGGCATAAAGGCTTTTACCTGTTTTATAGTCTGCAATTACTACATTGTAATCGCCGATCATGCCATCTCCGTCATCATATTCCAGAAATGTATCTCTTTCTTCCTGCGTCATATTCTGAATGGTTTTTATACATTCAAACCTGACTTTTAAAGTAAGTTTATATTTTTTTCCAACTGATTTTTTCTTATATCTTACTATTTTGGCAGATTCATTTCGTAAACCTAAGGCAACATATCTGTTCTTATATGTGATTTCTTTGCGAGGTTTTAAATCCCAGCTTACATTCATTTTTTTCATGTATGGTGTAGCTGCTTTTACATCTGTTGCAGTCATATTACAGAACATGATAATTGCTGCGAATAATAGTATTCCCTGTCTGAGAATCTTTTTCATAATTATTATAACCCCTTCTCTGTTGGATATCGTAAATGTGTTTTGAAAAAAGCCCCCACAGATAAAACTGTGAGGGCTGGTATTACTCCGTTTGGACACATTTCAGGAATTCACCTGAATATATTTTGATCTGCAAGCTGTTCTTATGCGTTCTTTTCTGCGATAGCTGCCTGTGCTGCTGCAAGACGAGCGATCGGTACACGGAACGGTGAGCAGGATACATAGTTAAGACCAATCTTGTGGCAGAATTCTACAGAAGACGGATCTCCACCATGTTCTCCACAGATACCTACATGCAGATTCGGGTTAACCGGTCTGCCAAGTTCGATAGCCATCTTCATAAGTTTTCCAACACCAACCTGATCCAGTTTTGCAAATGGATCGTTCTCAAAGATCTTAGCATCATAGTAAGCATTCAGGAATTTACCTGCGTCGTCACGGGAGAAGCCGTAGGTCATCTGAGTAAGGTCGTTTGTACCGAAGCAGAAGAAGTCAGCTTCTTTAGCGATTTCGTCAGCTGTAAGAGCTGCTCTCGGGATCTCGATCATAGTACCAACTTCGTACTGAAGGTCGGAACCGGCTGCTTTGATCTCAGCATCAGCAGTTTCAACTACGAATTTCTTAACATATTTAAGCTCTTTGATATCGCCAACAAGCGGGATCATGATTTCCGGTTTGATTGTCCAATCCGGATGAGCGTTTTTAACTTTGATTGCTGCACGGATAACAGCTGTTGTCTGCATCTTTGCGATTTCAGGATATGTGACTGCAAGACGGCATCCACGATGACCCATCATCGGGTTGAATTCATGGAGGGAATCAATAATAGTTTTGATTTCTTCAACAGTTTTGCCCTGAGCATCTGCAAGTTTCTTGATGTCAGCTTCTTCTGTAGGAACGAATTCATGAAGCGGCGGATCCAGGAAACGAATTGTAACCGGGTTACCTTCCAGTGCTTCGAACAGTCCTTCGAAGTCTTCCTGCTGATATGGAAGAATTTTTGCAAGTGCTGTTTCTCTTTCTTCAACTGTTGTGGAGCAGATCATTTCACGGAATGCATCGATACGTCCTTCACCGAAGAACATATGCTCTGTACGGCAAAGACCGATACCTTCTGCACCAAGCTCAACTGCTTTCTTAGCGTCAGCCGGTGTATCTGCATTTGTACGAACTTTCATAGTTCTGTATTTGTCAGCCCAAGCCATGATACGGCCGAACTCACCAGCGATTGTAGCGTCTACAGTCGGGATAATTCCGTCGTAGATGTTACCTGTTGTACCATCGATGGAGATGAAGTCTCCTTCATGGAATTCTTTTCCAGCCAGTGTGAATTTCTTGTTTTCTTCATCCATTGCGATATCACCGCAACCGGATACACAGCACTCACCCATACCACGGGCAACAACTGCTGCATGAGAAGTCATACCACCACGAACTGTCAGGATACCCTGAGCAGATTTCATACCTGTGATATCTTCCGGAGATGTCTCAAGACGAACCAGAACGACTTTTTCTCCTCTTTCAGCCCATTCAACAGCATCATCAGCTGTGAATACGATTTTACCGCAAGCAGCTCCAGGAGAAGCTCCGAGACCTTTGCCCATCGGTGTAGCAGCTTTAAGAGCAGCTGCATCAAACTGAGGATGAAGCAGAGTATCAAGGTTACGTGGGTCGATCATTGCAACAGCTTCTTCTTCTGTTCTCATTCCCTCGTCAACAAGGTCACAAGCGATCTTCAGAGCAGCCTGAGCAGTTCTCTTACCATTACGTGTCTGCAGCATGTAAAGTTTACCATGTTCTACAGTGAACTCCATATCCTGCATATCTCTGTAGTGATCTTCCAGAGTTTTGCAAACCTGTTTGAACTGTACAAATGCTTCTGGGAATTTCTGTTCCATTTCGGTGATGTGCATAGGTGTACGAACACCGGCAACAACGTCTTCACCCTGAGCATTTGTCAGGAATTCACCGAACAGACCGTTAGCTCCTGTAGCAGGGTCACGTGTGAAGGCAACACCTGTACCACAGTCATCACCCATGTTACCAAATGCCATCATCTGTACGTTAACAGCTGTACCCCAGGAATACGGGATATCATTGTCACGACGATAAACGTTTGCACGCGGGTTGTCCCATGAACGGAATACGGCTTTGATAGCTCCCATTAACTGTTCCTTAGGATCAGTTGGGAATTCTGCGCCGATTTTTTCTTTATATTCAGCTTTAAACTGTTCTGCAAGTTCTTTAAGGTCTTCAGCTGTAAGTTCAACGTCCTGTTTAACGCCTCTCTTAGTTTTCATTTCGTCGATCAGTTCTTCGAAATATTTTTTACCAACTTCCATAACTACGTCAGAATACATCTGGATGAATCTTCTGTAGCAGTCCCAAGCCCAGCGTGGGTTGTTGGATTTTTCAGCAAGAGTATTAACTACTTCTTCATTTAAACCAAGGTTCAGGATAGTATCCATCATACCAGGCATGGAAGCTCTGGCACCAGAACG
Source organism: Blautia sp. HCP28S3_G10 (assembly GCF_052065235.1). Taxonomy (NCBI): domain Bacteria; kingdom Bacillati; phylum Bacillota; class Clostridia; order Lachnospirales; family Lachnospiraceae; genus Blautia; species Blautia sp. HCP28S3_G10. The sequence goes on from NZ_JBQHUL010000001.1 coordinate 177,214, forward strand.
AACGGAAACAAGCAGAGGATTTTCTTTGTCACCGAATTTTTTGCCGGTAACTCCTTCCATTTTTGTGATTGCTTCCATGATCTGACCCATGATCTCATCATTGATCTGTCTTCCATCTTCGTAGTACTGAGTGCAGGCTTCAGTTGTGATTGTAAAGCCCTGCGGTACAGGAAGACCAAGGTTTGTCATTTCAGCAAGGTTGGCACCTTTACCACCCAGAAGGTTTCTCATATTAGCGTTACCTTCTGTAAACATGTAAACCCATTTTGCCATTTTACATTTTCCTCCTATTATTTGTTCTTTTCACATAAAAACTATGTTTTATACGCACATAGTTATTGTATAGACTTTAGTACAAATAGTCAAGGTTAAACTGTCAAAAAATGGGGAAACTTTTCGTCGTTTCCCCATTTGTAATGTCTGTTATTTTTTCTTTTTGAGATTAAGAACAAGATGTCGTGGAAGTCCGTTAACCATGATTGGCTGGTAATCGCCCTGGATCAGAGGACTGATATAATCTACAAAGTCTTTGGTAACATAGGTTGCATCTTTGTTCATCCAGTTTCTCGGAACCAGTTTTTCTTCATTTGCAATTCTGTGTACATCATAGATTCCGGTTTTGGCCATGTATGGATCATCAGAAACACGGTCGATAACTACCATTTTGCCTGTATCACCTTCATCAGCTGCCTTTACTGCTGCTCCACCTACCATGAACGCTTCATCGATATCAACTCTGGAAGCCATGTGTGAAGCACTTCTCTGCAGGGTTGAAAGTTCAACAGCTCTTGTTTTGCAGCCACATTCTGCCGCAAGGAAGTTTGCAAGGTAGGTTGCTGTGCCTGCAAGCTGTTTATGACCAAATGCATCAACGTAATCTCCGGAACTTCCAAGTTCACATACATAGCGTCCGTCAGCAAGCCGGATTCCTTCTGAAACAGCAATAACAACAGAAGATTTTTTCTTAAGCAGGTCTTTTACTTTTACGAGGAATTTATCGATATCAAACGGCACTTCCGGAAGATAGATAAGATCCGGTCCGTCGCAGTCTTCCGTTCGTGCAAGTGCTGTTGCACCTGTAAGCCATCCGGCATTTCGTCCCATGATCTCCATAATGGTGATCATGCTCTTTTTGTATGTGAGGCCCTGTGCATCACGGATTACCTCTTTTGTAGAGGCACCGATATATTTTGCAGCGCTTCCGAAACCAGGAGTATGGTCAGTAAGAGCCAGGTCATTGTCGATTGTTTTGGGAACACCAAGAAATTTCTGTGTCTGTCCTGTAAGGATTGCATAATCGGAAAGTTTCTTGATGGTGTCCATGGAATCATTGCCACCGATATAGATAAAGGCTTCAATGCTGAGTTTATTAAGAATTTCGAAGATTTTTTCGTAAATTGCTTTATCCTGGTGAATTTCCGGAAGTTTAAAACGACAGGAACCCAGAAATGCAGATGGTGTACGTTTCAGCAATTCGATGTCCAGTTCGGAATGGATCTGCGTGGAAAGATCAATGTATTGTTCGTCGAGAAGTCCCTGGATGCCGTGAAACATTCCGTATACTTTGTTAAATCCTCTTTCGATGGCGTTTTTGTAAACTCCTGCCAGACTGGAATTGATTACTGAAGTGGGTCCACCTGACTGTCCTACGATGATATTGCGTTTATTTGCCATAATGTCATCTCCCTTTCTATATCGGATATATTGTTTCAATTTTACCAATAGAATATGAAATAGTCAAGGTTTTTTGTGCAGAATGTTGAATGTGTGATCACGAAAGCAGGTATGTGTGTTACGATTCTGCTAAGGTGAGAGATTTCTAATATACTATAACAGTTAAAAATATACTAAAAGCGCCACAAAAAATGACATAACTCGCTTACGCTCAGACAATGTCATTTTTCATGGCAACATATATTTTTACCTGTCAAGTATATTAACGAAATATCTCAAGGCCGCAGAACTGTAACACATACCTGCTTTCTGTTTATCGGTTTTCCTCACTCTTCTGCCCAAACAGATTCTTGACGGGAGATTTCGTTTGCGCTTCGCGCATCACGGCTTCGCCGCGGTCCTACGCCCGCCGGTAGCATATCTTTGCTGAGACGTCACATCTAAGTATAAATATAGGTATAAATATAGGGATAACGTAAAACACCCGCAGATAATATATAATGTGGCAAACGCTCTGCAAGAACCTTGCCAGTTCTCAGGCTGAGATAAACTGCGTTATATAGATAAATCAAACTGTCTGAGCGTCAGCGAGTTTTTGATTTATCTATATGCTTTTTAGCAGTGCAGTCTCAGTCATAGAACTGACAGGTTCTGAAGCCTGTTTGCATGCATTATATATTACTCTGTGGGTGAATATATATCATCCGTTTTATTTAGAATGTAAACTTATCAGCGAAATATGCGTCAAGTTCATCTATCTTGATACGTACCTGTTCCATAGTATCACGGTCACGTACTGTGACAGCTCCGTCATTTTCTGACTCAAAGTCATAAGTAATGCAGAACGGAGTACCGATCTCATCCTGTCTTCTGTAACGTTTACCGATATTTCCACGGTCATCATATTCGCAGTTATATTTCTTACTCAGCTGCTGATAAATCTTTTCAGCACCCTCGTTCAGTTTCTTGGAAAGTGGAAGGACACCGATCTTAACAGGGGCAAGTACCGGATGGAAACGAAGTACGGTACGTACATCGTTTTTCTCTGCATCGAGAACTTCTTCATCATAAGCACTGCACAGGAATGCAAGAACCATACGGTCAGCTCCAAGAGAAGGCTCAATAACATACGGGATGTATTTCTGTTTCTTTTCATCATCAAAATATGTCAGATCCTGCCCGGACACATTCTGATGCTGTGTAAGGTCATAATCGGTTCTATCGGCGATTCCCCACAGTTCTCCCCATCCAAACGGGAACAGGAATTCCACATCTGTAGTGGCTTTACTGTAGAAACTCAGTTCTTCCTTGTCATGGTCACGATAACGTACTTCATCATCTTTCAGACCAAGAGAGCTGAGCCAGTCAAGACAGAACTTTTTCCAGTAAGCAAACCATTCAAGGTCTGTATCTGGTTCACAGAAGAATTCAAGTTCCATCTGCTCGAATTCACGTGTACGGAAAGTAAAGTTACCAGGAGTAATTTCATTACGGAAAGATTTTCCAATCTGACCAATTCCAAAAGGAATTTTCTTTCTGGAAGTTCTCTGAACATTTTTGAAGTTTACAAAAATACCCTGAGCTGTTTCAGGTCTTAAGTAAACAGTGTTTTTGGCATCTTCTGTAACACCTTGGAAAGTTTTGAACATCAGGTTGAACTGACGGATGTCTGTGAAGTTATGTTTTCCACAGGAAGGACACGGAACTTCATGTTCTTTGATGAAATTCATCATCTGTTCCTGAGACCAGGCATCTACGCTTCCCTCGATTGCAATATCATGATCAGCACAGAAATCTTCGATAAGTTTGTCGGCACGGAAACGTTCATGACATTCCTTGCAGTCCATAAGAGGATCGGAAAATCCTCCCAGATGTCCGGAAGCAACCCATGTTTGAGGATTCATTAGGATCGCACAGTCAACACCTACATTGTATGGGGACTCCTGAATGAATTTCTGCCACCAGGCACGTTTTACATTGTTTTTGAGTTCTACACCAAGGTTACCGTAATCCCATGTGTTTGCAAGGCCACCGTAAATTTCGGATCCCGGATAAACGAATCCTCTGGCTTTTGCCAGAGCAACAATTTTTTCCATTGTTTTTTCCATAGTATCTCTCCTCTAGTTTATTTAGTGACATTTTACCTGAAAAGGACAGGCTTTTTTACATTATACCGCACTCACATTTTTTTTCAATGTTTTTATTTCATAACCTCCAGAATTTGCAGACTTTTGAATCTGCGGTCTGTGTTACGGGCTGTGTATAGATGAATGATCTGCTCCAGCTCAAGGAGTACATCAGGACTGACATTAAATGTATAAAGCTTTCCCATCGGAGAAGTGACTATGTAGCGCATTGTGTAAAGCACTGAAGATGAAATTCTTCTGGCATCTTTTTGTACGGCAGCACAATGTGGACAAAGAACACCATGATATTCCTGAGAGAAAAACCAGTTCTCTGCTGTTTCAGAAAATGAATTTTCTTTTTCACAGCAGGTACACTGATATAACTGAGGACACAACCCCTGCTCGGCCATAGTTCTGAGTTCATAGATACAGCGGATCAAACGGTCATTCACTGCCGGATTAAGAAGCGCTTTTACAGTAACATAAAGAAGATTCATCATTTCACGTTCATCTGTACCTTCTCTTCCGAAATAATCAGCAAGTTCAAGAAAATAATAACCATAATAAACACCTGGCTGCATAGTCGCGAGTTCAACAAAATGATGAGAAACAGACACCTGATTCAAATTGTAGCTGGTACGTCCCTCATAAAGCGTAAAGGAGCCAAACACGAAAGGATCTGCCGCAGCCATAAAGGGACTGTTCATACGACGTGCGCCTTTTGCGAAAGCGGAGATTTTTCCCCGCTCTCTTGTAAGAAGCACAAGCCGTTTATCATATTCACCCACGGGCATTGCAGAGATTACCACACCCTGCACTGTAATCAGATCACTCATTCATCAGATTTCCTTTTTGTCGTAACCAAAGTTTTTGATCATAAAATCACTGTCTCGCCAGTCTTTGCGGACTTTGACCCACAGTTTCAGATTAACTTTCGCATCCAGCATTTTTTCAAGTTCATATCGTGCATTACTTCCGATTTTTTTCAGCATGGCACCCTGTTTACCGATAATGATACCTTTATGTGAATTACGTTCACAGATGATCGTGGCATCAATGTCGATGAGATTTTTTTTGCCGGGACGTGCTTTCATGGTATCAATTGCCACGGCTATTCCGTGAGGGATTTCCGCATCCAGTGCATGGAGAGCTTTTTCACGGATGATTTCTGCTGCAATCTGTCTCTGAGGCTGATCTGTAACAGTATCTTCATCATAAAACATCGGTCCATATGGAAGATATTTAAGGATACTTGGAATAATATCTTCTGTATTTTGCGCACGTAGGGCAGAAACGGGGATGATTTCATCAAAGTTATATAGTTTACGATAAGTGTCGATAGCTTTGAGAATTTCGTCCCTGTCAACAGTATCCACTTTGTTAATGATAAGGATAACCGGAAGTTTAAGACCGGAAAGCTGTTCTGCAATATGACGTTCTCCGGCACCAATAAAGGTAGTCGGTTCAACAAGCCAAAGGATAACATCCACATCTTTCAGGGTACGTTCTGCCACCTGTACCATATATTCACCAAGTTTGTTTTTGGCTTTGTGGATGCCAGGAGTATCCAGAAAAACAATCTGTCCGTCTTCACAGGTATATACTGTCTGTATACGGTTTCTTGTTGTCTGAGGTTTTTTGGAAGTGATGGCAATTTTTTGTCCGATCAGGTGATTCATCAGAGTGGATTTTCCTACATTTGGTCTGCCAATGATGGCAACAAATCCTGATTTATAATTATCTTTCATTTTTTCCTCTTTTTATCTTAATATCTTTTATCCGTTGATAAGGGGAAGAATATTGCCCAAGAGTTCTTTATCTTTCTGAAGAACCGGCTCACTTCCGACAACACAAAGTGCTTCATCAGAAAGGACTGCTCCGATAAGAGGAGCAAGTTCCCGTATATCATTCTCCTGAGCAGTAAGGATCTCGTCTCGTTCTTTTTGCATCATTTCTTCACTTATTCCGCAAAAATAAGCTCTTTTGGAAATATTTCCCTGCATCTGTGGTGTACGTGGTACATCAAGGCTGCTGACAGTTCCAATGATATATTTGGTCATTTCGCGTTCGTCGGCCCGGAAATTGCGGACATAATCCGGAATTCCTGCAAATACGTCAAGAGTGCGTTTCAGATGCGGGTCACGGTATGATACGAAGAAACTTTCACCGCTGCGTTTGAAACCGCTCATACAGCCATATGCGCCGCCTTTCACACGTATATTAATCCACAGATAATCATAGCTGAGTGCAACTTTCAGGATATTCAGTGCACCTGTATATTCAAATCCTTTTTTGCGGAAATTACCGGTCTGTGCCACATACTGAACCTGTCCCGCAGTCATAAATCCTTCGTTTGATTTATGGCAGACAACAGGTGTGGAAGAAATATCCCGTGTTCCGGAAGCAAAAGTATTTTTCAGAGATTCACACTGCTTCCGTATTTCATCAAGAGATTCCCTTTCACCGGTATAGCTGAAACAGATACGTTCCGGACAAAGGATTTCTGCCATCAGAGATTTGAGTGTATCAATAACCGCCTCTGCAGTTGCGTCAAAGTTATGATCAAGTTTTTCGATAAACTGATAATAGGCAATTCCTGCCATACGATCCTGAAATGCAGCCATCGGTGAGCTGTATGATGCAGCTCTGAGAACTGCCGTGGAATGTCCTGCACTTACAAGACTGGACTGGGATCTTGATTTTACCCGTGATATGATTTCATGAAGCCTTTTTTTATCAGTGAGATTTGAAGTATTCAGTATCTCTCTGATCATTTTGAAAAGAATATCAATTTTGGGATACATGACTTTTCCACGAATACCGAAAAAAGCACGGAAATCATCTGTGAAAGCAACATCTTCAAAAACTTCTATTCCGCATGCAATACCACCGGTTTCAGCATTGATCTCATTAGTAAGCTCGCTGTAGGTGTAGTGTTCAGTATCAACATAGCCCAGAATTGATTTCAGAAGTCCAAGATAAGGGATTTTTTCTGCATCAAGATCATTAAGATCAAACATAATATCCAGGTATCCGATACCGTTGGTCGGAACTTCATGGTACAGAAAAAGACTGTCTCCGATCTTCTGTTCTTCATTGGTAAATGGAGTTATTTTACGGCGGATATCTTCTCTTTTGAGCATAGGTATACATCTGGCAGCCTCAGGATCTTCCTGTGCTTCCTGATAGGCTTCCAGTTCTTGTGTACGTTCAACAAGAGTGTGTTTCTCTTCTTCTGTAAGACTGTCAAGATACTCGGACAGTTTTTCTTCCAGTGCTCTGGCCTTCTGCGCTGCAAGACCTCTGGAAGGTTTTAGTGTAAGAACAGAACCATGAGGATTGTGAAGAAGATATTCTTTAATAAGCTGTCTCCAGTATTCTGCCGGTTGAACTTTAAGCTGATTAAATACGTGACTGAGTTCCACCTGTGCAAAAGGATGGGTATCATCGTAAAGCCAGTTATCCAGTATATCCAGTCCGTAGATAAGTCCTTTCGGATAAGAAGCAAAGTCTGCTTCCCTGTAACGGAATTCCATACAGTTGATACCGGCTTCAATTGATTTCGGATCAATGCCTTTGCTGATGATGTCCTCCAGTACCTGTCGGATCACCGATACAAATTCTTCTTTTCTGTCAGCATTTGTACCTTTTGCAATGATACTGAAATACGGCTGACGAATTCCGTCTTCATAAGAACCATATATGTCCTGTCCGAGTCCTGCATCCAGAAGTGCTTTTTTCAGAGGGGCTCCCGGTGCACTTAAAAGTGCATAATCAAGAACATCAAAAGCCACACAGGTAAGAGTATCTGTCGCTGTACCGACAACTACGTTGTAGGAAAGGTAGGCATTTTCTTCTTCACTCTCACTTTCTGCAACCGGATATTCCATAACAAGATCATGCATTTTAGCAAATGACGGTTGCAGTCTGATCTCTGAATCAACAGAGAGAGGTTCGAAAGAAGAAAGATAATGACTGTCGATAAATTCCAGCTTTTCTTCCATGTTCATATTTCCGTAAAGATAAATATAACAGTTAGAAGGATGATAATAAGTTCTGTGGAAATTCAGGAATTCTTCATAGCTTAGAGCTGGAATATCTGACGGATCTCCTCCTGATTCACAACCATAGGTAATATCAGGAAAAAGGGAATTCATTATTTCCCTTTCGAGAACATCATCCGGTGAGGAAAAGGCACCTTTCATTTCGTTGTATACAACACCGTTATAGGTAAGAGGACCTTTTTCATTTTCAAGATGATAGCTCCAGCCTTCCTGACGGAATATTTCTTCTTTTTTGTAAATATTCGGGTAAAAAACCGCATCAAGATAAACATGCATCAGATTCTGAAAATCCTGATCATTACAGCTGGCTACCGGATAACATGTTTTATCCGGATAGGTCATGGCGTTCAGAAAAGTGTTCAGGGAACCTTTGACGAGTTCTACAAAAGGATCTTTCAGAGGAAACTCTCTGGATCCGCAAAGAACACTGTGCTCCAGGATATGTGCGACACCGGTACTGTTTGCAGGCGGTGTGCGAAATGCAATATTGAAGACTTTGTTTTCATCATCGTTCTCGATCAGCATTACTCTTGCACCTGTTTTGCGGTGTCTGAGCATGTAACCTGTAGAACGGATGTCCGGTAATTTACTGGAATTAATAAGTTCATAAGCAGGTATTTTATTTATGTCCATTGTGACCTCCGTTTGAGATAGTATTTCTTTTTCTGAGGTATTTATGCAAGAATATTATTCAGGCATTCCGCCCTCGCCCGGAAATTGTACTTCATATAATTCGCGTGCAGCACGTGTAATCAGTTCAAGTTCTTTCTGAAGACCAAGATCTCTTGGTACACATACTGCGGTCTCATAAAGATCACGTTTCAGTTTTGCTTGGGCGTTTTCTTTTTTCATGGTCATCATCCCCAGAAGAATACTGTTGTATGTTTTATCTTTTTCACAGAGATCAATATATACAGTGACCAGATGTTTACACTCTCTGTACATAAGTTCTTCATAAAGGCCACCTCTGGAAAGAAAATCATGAAAATTCACACTGTCCATTTCTTTACGGATTTCCTTGCAGGCTCCTTTGACTCCAAACCACTTTTTGGCTGTATTACGGTTGAATTCAAGAATCATCCAGAGACGGAGAAAACCGTCTGCCGGTCCACCCTGTTCTGATTTCGTGCCATATCTTGCGTTCCAGATTTCCTGCCGGATTTCATTGGCTTCTTTATCTTCACCGGAGGCAATTGCCTGATCCAGAAGTTCTTTTCGTTTTAGTGGATCTGATTCTCTGTAATACTGTGCAATAACTGGTGTATCCATATAATTCTCCTTTGTTCTGTCTTTATTATAAATATAAAAAACCCTCTTTCTCCCAATTATAGCAAATCAGGAGAAAAAAGGGTAGTCCTGTTTACAAAATCAGCATCGCATCCCCAAATGAAAAGAAGCGATATCTTTCCTTTACAGCTTCCTCATAGGCTGCCATGATGTATTCTTTCCCTGCAAGTGCTGAGACAAGCATAAGAAGTGTAGATTCAGGTAAATGAAAGTTAGTAATAAGTCCGTCGATCATTTTGAAATGATAACCAGGATAGATAAAAATTTCAGTCCAGCCGCTTCCGGCATGAAGAATTCCATTTTCGTCGGTTGCTGATTCAAGTGTACGGCAGCTGGTTGTTCCGACAGAAATTACACGTCCACCCTGTTTTTTGGTATTATTAATCAGTTTAGCCTGGTCTTCTTCCACCATATAAAATTCCGAATGCATGTGATGGTTTTCTACATCGTCCACTTTTACAGGCCGGAAAGTACCAAGACCAACATGAAGAGTCACATGCGCAATATTTACACCTTTCGCTTTTACCTGTTCCAGAAGTTCTTTTGTAAAATGGAGACCGGCAGTAGGTGCAGCGGCGGAACCGTCATTTTTGGCATATACAGTCTGATAGCGGTTTTTATCTTTTAATTTGTGTGTAATGTACGGAGGCAGAGGCATTTCACCGAGCTGATCGAGAATTTCCTCAAAAATCCCGTCGTAATGGAACTGTATCAGCCTGTTTCCTTCATCTATAACATCAATAATTTCACCTTTCAGGATACCGTCACCAAAAGTGATCTTTGCTCCGGGACGTGCTTTTTTACCAGGTTTTACAAGACATTCCCAGATGTCATTTTCTTTTCTCTTAAGAAGAAGAATTTCAATCAGAGCACCGGTTTCTTCTTTGTGTCCGTACAAACGTGCCGGGATAACTCTGGTATCATTAATAACCAGACAGTCTCCTTCTTTCAGATATTCCAGAATATCTGTGAAATGTCTGTGTTCAATAGAACCATCATTCATAGATAAATGCAGAAGTCTGGATGAACTTCTGTCTTCCAGAGGATCCTGTGCAATCAGTTCCTTTGGAAGATCATAATAAAAATCGGATGTTTTCATACAGATTACTCCTTTATTCCTTGCTGTTCTCCTCACGCCACTGTTTTTTCCACTGTCTGACCTGATTCCATTCCTTATTAGTCAGATCTGCCTGTTTTAAAAGATCCGGCCGCCATTTGGCTGTCCTCAGAACAGACTGCTCCCGTCTCCAGGCTTCAATGTTTGCATGATGACCTGACATCAGTACAGGTGGAACCTTTTTCCCGTGCCATTCTTCCGGACGGCTGTACTGAGGGTACTCAAGAAGATTTCCAGAAAAAGATTCAGTCTCACCGGATTCTTTGTTTGTAAGAACTCCCGGGACCATTCTGGAAATAGAATCAATCATAACCATTGCAGGAAGCTCACCGCCTGTCAGTACATAATCACCGATGGAAACATAATCTGTTACAACTTCTTCCAGAACTCGTTCATCGATACCTTCATAATGTCCGCACAGAAATACAAGATCTTTTTCAGCGGCAAATTCTTTTGCCATTTTCTGATTGAATACTTTCCCCTGAGGAGTAAGGTAGATAACTCTTGGTTTATAACCGATTTTTTCCTTTATCGATTCCCATGCAAGATAAACAGGCTCTGCCTGCATCAGCATGCCTGCTCCTCCGCCGTATGGATAATCATCTACTTTCTGATGCTTGTTAAATGCAAAATCTCTTATATTTACAGAATCAACAGAAAGTAAACCACCGGCAATAGCCCGGCCGATAATGCTGGTATTCATTCCCTGTCGGATCATTTCCGGAAACAGGGTTAATACATGAAAATTCATTTATATAAGCCCCTTCATCAAGTGTACGGTCATAGTTTCATTTTCCAGATCAACGTTCAGAATACAGTCTCTGATAGCAGGAAGCAGAACTTCTCCGTGCTCTCTGGAATCTATGATATATACATCATTAGCACCTGTTTCCATAACATCTTTCAGTGTGCCAAATTCGCTGCCGTCTTCAAGAAGCACTCTCATTCCAAGAAGATCCGCAATATAATATTCATTATCTTCCAGACTCTGACCTTCTTCACGTGGAATCCACAGGTCGTGGCCTTTATATTTTTCTATGTCGTTGATATTGTCAATACCATCAAATTTCAAAATTACAAGATTTTTAAAAAATTTCACATTCTGTATATCAAGTCGTCGAAGTTCTCTTCCTGTGTCCAGGAGCACATAATCCAGATCGAGAAAACGTTCGGCATCATCTGTGGTAGGATAAACTTTTACTTCACCGCGAACGCCATGAGTGGTGGTGATAACACCAACCTTTAATAAATCTTCCATAAATTCTCCTTGTGATAAAAAAAGGAGCCATGTTTCCACAGCTCCGTTTCTTTTTTATTGCAGAATGTCTACAATTACTTTTTTGCTGCTCTTTGAAGAAGCCGCTTTTACTACTGTACGGATTGCTTTTGCAATACGTCCCTGTCTTCCAATCACCTTACCCATGTCGGAAGGTCCTACTTTTAATTCTATGATAACTGCATCATCTTTTTCTGCTTCTGTAACGACAACTTCGTCAGGATGCTCAACAAGAGATTTTGCAATTACTTCAACTAATTCTTTCATTATATACCTCCCTGTATTGCCATGAAAGGACATATAGGAAATACCTTCTTAAATATTTCTTATTTCTCGATTCCGGCTTCTTTGAAGATTCTGGCAACAACATCTGTAGGCTGAGCTCCTGCAGCAAGCCATTTTTTAGCCTCTTCTTCATTTACTTTGTAAGCGCTTGGCTCGATATTCGGATCATATGTTCCGATTTCTGCGATGCATTTTCCATCACGTTTGCTGCGGGAATCTGCAACTACGATTCTATAAAAAGGTGCTTTTTTCTGTCCCATTCTTCTTAATCTGATTTTAACTGCCATTTCTTTTTTCCTCCATTTATAACTTTGGTTATTGTTTGTTTTTATTTAAAAAGGAAGCTTGAAGCCGCCTCTTTTTCCCATCTTACCGCCCATTAATCCGGGCATCTGTTTCATCATTTTTTTACTCTGTTCAAACTGCTTGACCAGACGGTTAACTTCTACGATATCAACACCTGCACCACGTGCGATCCTGTTCTTTCTGGAAACATTCAGAATAGATGGATTGCTGCGTTCTTTTGGTGTCATGGAAAGAATGATTGCTTTGGTACGCTCCATTGCTTTTTCATCGATCATGTCTTCAAGCTCCTGAGCTTTGTTTCCTATGCCTGGAAGCATATTCAGAACGCTTCCTATACCACCCATTTTGTTCATCTGTTCCATACTGTTTAAATAATCATTGAAGTCAAAATCCATTTTTTTGAGCTTCTTCTGCATTTCAGCTGCCTGATCTTTATCAAGTGCTGCCTCTGCTTTTTCAATGAGGCTCATTACGTCGCCCATGCCAAGGATTCGGGATGCCATACGATCCGGATAAAACTGTTCAAGATCGGAAAGTTTTTCACCCATTCCGACATAAAGAATAGGTTTTCCTGTAACAGCTTTGATAGAAAGTGCTGCACCACCTCGCGTATCGCCATCCATTTTAGTAAGAATAACACCGTCAATTCCGACTTTATCGGTAAAGGTTTTAGCTACGTTAACTGCATCCTGACCTGTCATTGCGTCTACAATAAGAAGTGTGGCATCTACCTGAATATTTGCTTTGATATCTGCAAGTTCCTGCATCATATCTTCGTCTACATGCAGACGTCCGGCTGTATCCAAAAGGACAACATTCTGCTGATTGTTTCTTGCATGTTCAACAGCCGCCTTTGCGATGTCAACAGGCTTCTGCTTATCTCCCATGGAGAATACTTCCACTCCCTGTTTCTCTCCGTTTACCTGCAGCTGTGTGATCGCTGCCGGACGGTAAACATCACAGGCTACAAGAAGAGGTCTTCTTCCTTTGGATTTCAGCTTACCAGCCAGTTTGGCAACAGTGGTTGTTTTACCGGCACCCTGAAGACCAGCCATCATAAGGACAGTAATCTCATTACCGGGTTTAAGCGGAAGCTCTGTTGTTTCACTTCCCATCAGATTAACAAGTTCTTCATTTACGATCTTGATAACCATCTGACCGGGATTAAGTCCGTTCATAACATCCTGTCCGACTGCACGTTCCTGTACAGATTTGGTGAACTGTTTGACGACTTTAAAGTTTACATCTGCTTCCAGAAGAGCCATCTTTACTTCTTTCAGAGCAACCTTTACATCTTCCTCTGTCAGAAGCCCTTTGCCTCGCAGCTTTTTGAATACATTCTGTAATTTGTCTGTCAAGCTTTCAAATGCCATTCTTTATAACTCCTCTAATATTTCGTTGGAAAGTTTTATGATTTCCTGGGCCTGATATCCCTCGGCAAGAACACGGATTCTCTGTGTCTGTTTTCGGATACGGAGAAATTTTTCAACAAGATGCAGCTTTTCTTCATATTCTTCCAGTGTATGATTGCATCTCCGTATCATATCATGAACACCCTGACGACTGATTCCGAGATCTTCCGCCACTTCACTTAAAGAATAATCTTCAAGGACAACGCTCTCATATACCTGCTGCTGTCGTTCTGTAAGCAATTCTCCATAAAAATCATATAATAATGTCTGTTCTACAAACTTTTCCATCTGTAACCACCTTGGGTATCATATCGTATTTCTGTTTCAGTGTCAAGTATTTTATCTTGACAATCAGAAAAATTTTTCGGGATCTTCTGCCTCAAATTCAAAAATGCATCTTTCAAAGGCATTAATCACATGGGTATCCTGGTATTTGTCATAACGCTTATGAGCCTTGCCATAGGACATATGTACATGTCCATGCAAAAAATATTTTGGATGATATTTTTCCATCAGTGTACGAAAAACACGAAATCCCTGGTGAGGGAGGTCTCTTCCGTCATTAAGCTGATAGGCGGGAGCATGTGTTACGAGGATATCAAAGCCTCTCCGCCATATAAGCTTCGGAAGAAGTTTCAAAATACGCTGTTTCATCTGCCATTCTGTATACTGATGAGTTCCTGGCTTGTATCGCATGGAACCTCCCAGACCAAGAATACGTACTCCTTCATATACAAACAGCCTGTCATCGATGCATGTGCAGCCGTCAGGAGGAATACGCTCATATTTGTCATCATGATTCCCGTGTACATATAATACAGGGGCTGATGTAAACGTTGCAAGGAAAGAAAGATACCTTGGATCAAGATCTCCGCAGGAAATGATCAGGTCAATTCCTTCCAACTTACTTTTTTCAAAATAGTCCCACAGATATTTTGATTCTACATCTGCTATGGCCATTATTTTCATTTGATACTTTATCCCTTCTTAGGTTCTACGCCGGACTGTATTGTTACAGGTTTTGCCTGCTCTTTCAGTTCCTGTTGTGTCGGGATAGTACCGATCACATTTTCTGCAAGCCAGTCCATGGTAATGATATCTTCCGGTGAAAGATTAGCACTGTGTTCAGGTTGGATCATTCCTTCCTGTGAATAAAGAGCTCCGGAAAATGGATAAAATTCTCCTGTCCGTATATTATTCTTGAGAAGTTCTACAAGTTTTTTTGTTCCTGCCGGAAGATTTTGAGAACAGATAACATCAACAACATCGGAAGAAATTCCCCACCAGTAATTAATTGCTTTTTTCTCCGCAGCATTATCATCATATTTCCAGGTTCCGTCCATTATAGTGCGGATCAGTTGTTCATAAAATTTGCCCCAGTGCCACAGCGGCATTGCAAGATTATGAGGTTCTCCGTCAACAAGGCGATACAGGCCAAAATATCTGGAAGCTTCTTCAGGTATTACCATATCTCTCCCTGATACAACAGATACACCATTACGGAAAAGACGTTCCATTACTTTTCCAAGATCACTGTCCCTAAGCGTTGACCACTCAAGATATACTTTTGCCCGTGGATTGACCATCTTTGCTCCAAGCGCAAAAGCGTTGATGTTGGCAATGGTTCCAAAGATCGGATAATCTGCAATATATGCAAGCTGGCCATTTTCAGCCATGGCGCCTGCAATTGCGCCCATAAGAAATTTGGCTTCATGCATACGGGCATAATAGGTTCGTATATACCGGTGTGAAGTGTTCAGTGAACAGTTCAGTATCCGTATGTCAGGGTGTGCAATTGCAGCCTGCACACTTGCCTGCACAAATTCTGGTGTAGTCGTAAAGACGATGTTACAGCCTTTTTGAATTGCATCCTCAATTGCCTTGTCAGCCAGATCGCTGGTAATGTTTTCATAACATTCTGTGGTAACTTCTTCAGGAAATGTCTGTTCCAGATGAAGTCGTCCGAGCTCATGTGCATAAGTCCAGGCAGAAGTTCTTGGGGTCTTTGCATACAAAAATGCAATCTTAAGTCTGGAAGAACTGAGAGGGAGAAGCCTGTTCAGAAGAGGTTTCTTTTCTCTGTTTGGGGCCATTTTAAGATCAATTTCCTGATTATGTTCCAGAAGATTAAATTCTTCCCAGCTTCTTGCAATAAGAGATTTAAGTTCACTGGCTGTTTTGTCACAGATATCTTTGTAATCGTATACTGTAAGGAATGCAAGAAAGGCATCTCCTGCAGTTATGGAAAGTTTTCTGCCGCCTTCATTTTCATATTCGGAAGTAAATCTGGAATAAATGGAGCTGAAAGTCAGCCTGTCATCCACACTCCAGATTTCGTCCGGAGCCTTTCCTACTGCAGCCTGCAGTCTTGCAAAACTGCCTTTCTTTGAAAACCAGATATAATTGATCTGTGACAGCGCATAAAAATCAACAAACTCATAATAAATCTGATTTTCCTTTTCTTTTGTACGTGGAGGTAAAATCCTTGTCACATAACCCGGAACAGAAACAGCATCATAATATTTCAGCACACTGACTCTTTTATTTCCCTCCTGTATATAAAATTTATTCATATATTCGTAGGCTGTTATCGGATCGCGGATTCCTTCAGTAATATGGCTTTCGCTTAAAGCAACCCATTTCCTGGCAAATTCTGTCTCTTCATTCAGAATCGGCATGAAATTTCCGGCAAAAGCATTGCTTCTGCTGTCGGTTTTGGTACCTACAATCTGATCAATCGGAATCTGTACCAGTCCCAGTGGAACTTCAGAACAGGATCCTTTGGGTGGAAGAATATCATCCAGTACCTGAAGCGTAGGAAGTTCCCCACGCATCAATCTTGCCTGATAATCTTTTTTACCTGTTTTGTAAGCTTTCAAATAGTCATCTAAATTCATATCTGCACCTCCCTCTGTGTATAATCTGAAAAATCCGCTCAGATTTCTGACAATCCGGATCTGTACAGGAATCTGAATTGAGTGATCAACCGAACGGATTTTATTTACAGAAAATAAGTCTGACTTTTATAAGCTGGCACGAATAACTTTTGGTCGGCATCCTGCGTCTTCCAGCGCTTTGACAATGCGGTTCTTATGTTCTGTTCCATAAGCTTCAAGAGTAACTTTAAGTTCAACCGCCGCATAGCGGTTAGTGCTTACAAACTGGTTGTGATCCAGCTTAATAACATTACCCTGATTTTCAGCAATAATAGAAGCAACTCGAACCAGTTCACCTGGTTTGTCCGGAATAAGAACAGATACAGTAAAGATACGGTCTCTCTGAATCAGTCCATGCTGAACAACAGATGACATTGTTATAACATCCATATTACCGCCACTTAAGATAGAAACAACTTTTTTACCGGTAAAATCCAGATGACGAAGTGCTGCAACTGTAAGAAGTCCGGAGTTTTCAACGATCATTTTATGATTTTCAACCATATCAAGGAAAGCAACGATCAGTTCATCATCTTCGATAGTAATGATATCGTCAAGGTTTTCCTGAATATACGGGAAAATGTGTTCGCCTGGTGTCTGTACTGCTGTACCATCTGCGATTGTATTTACATGAGGAAGAGTTACAACCTCACCTTTTTCCAGAGAAGCCTTCATACATGCAGCTCCTGCAGGTTCCACACCGATTACTTTGATGTGAGGATTCAGAAGTTTGGCAAGAGTGGATACACCAGTTGCCAGTCCACCACCTCCGATTGGAACAAGGATGTAGTCAACAAGAGGAAGTTCCTGCACGATTTCCATTGCAATTGTTCCCTGTCCTGTGGCAACAGCCGGGTCATCAAATGGATGGATAAATGTATATCCTTCCTGCTCGGCGAGTTCCAGTGCGTATGCGCAGGCCTCATCATAAACATCACCTTTCAGAATAACTTCTGCGCCATAACTCTTAGTACGTTCCACTTTAATGAGAGGTGTGGTTGTTGGCATTACAATGACAGCTTTTGCACCAAATTTATGTGCAGCATATGCAACACCCTGTGCATGGTTTCCGGCAGATGCCGCTATAAGACCCTTGGCACGTTCTTCATCGGTCAGTGTGCTGATTTTATAGTAGGCACCACGTACTTTGTAAGCGCCTGTACGTTGCATGTTTTCAGGTTTGAGAAATACTTTGTTTCCTGTCAGATCTGAAAAATAACTGCTTTTGATAAGTTTGGTTTCCTGAGTAACTTTTTTTACAATTTCTGAAGCCTGTTCAAAGCTCTCTAATGTAAGCATATTCATGCTCCTCCTGTCTATTCTTCTGTGTTCGTGGTTTTTCCGTCAATATCAAACAAGGCATTTACAAAGGCATCCGCATCAAATTTCTGAAGATCGTCAATAGTCTCTCCTACACCAATATATTTTACTGGAATATCAAGCTCAGACTGTATTGCAACTGCGATACCTCCCTTGGCGGTTCCGTCAAGTTTTGTCAGGATAATTCCGTTTACATTTGCAACTTCTGAGAATTGTTTTGCCTGTGCAAGCGCATTCTGCCCTGTTGTTCCGTCAAGGACAACCAGAGTCTCCAGATATGCTTCCGGATATTCTTTTTCGAGGATACGGTAAATCTTACGGAGTTCTTCCATAAGATTCTTTTTGTTATGAAGACGGCCCGCTGTATCGCAGAGAAGCACATCGGCATTTCTGGCTTTTGCAGCTGCAACTGCATCATAAACTACTGATGCCGGATCTGCACCTGGCTGACCACCAATAATATCCACACCTGCACGGTTGGCCCACTGAGCCAGTTGTTCTCCCGCTGCCGCACGAAAAGTGTCTGCTGCTGCGAGAATAACTTTTTTGCCCTGGTCTTTCAGTTTTCCTGCAAGTTTTCCGACAGAAGTTGTTTTTCCGACACCGTTTACTCCGATGACAAGAATTACGGATTTCCTGTTTTCAAACTCATATTCAGTGCTGTCTACTTTCATCTGATCTTTGATGCTGTTAATCAGAAGCTGTTTGCATTCAATTGGATTTTTAATATGCTGTTCTGCAACCTGTTTCCTGAGATTTTCAAGAATTGCAGATGTTGCATTGATCCCGATATCTCCCATGATAAGAATCTCTTCGAGTTCTTCATAAAAGTCGTCATCAATACTGGAGTAACCACTGAAAATCGAATCAAAACCGGCAACAATATTATCTCTTGTTTTGGTCAAACCACTGACAAGCCGTTTAAAAAATCCTTTTTTTTCTTCAGGCATACTCATTCCTCCTCGTTATTTCGTTAACTGGTTTTCAACCAGATCTACAGAAACCAGAGTGGAAACACCCTTTTCCTGCATTGTGATTCCATATAATCTGTCAGCGGCATTCATGGTACCGCGTCTATGAGTTATTATAATAAATTGTGTGTTCTTCGTCAACTTCTGAAGATAAGATGCAAAACGTCCTACGTTTGAATCATCCAGTGCCGCTTCGATTTCATCAAGAAGACAGAATGGGGACGGTTTCAGGTTCTGAATCGCAAAAAGAAGAGCGATTGCCGTCAGTGCTTTTTCGCCACCTGAAAGCTGCATCATATTCTGGAGCTTTTTACCGGGCGGCTGTGAAATAATCCTGATTCCTGCTTCAAGAATATCTTCATCTTCTGCAAGTTCCAGAGTTCCTTTTCCGCCTCCGAAAAGTTCTTTAAATGCCTTGTCGAATTCTCTCTGGATATCATGAAATTTCTCAGAGAACTGTTTACGCATTCCCTCATCAAGCTGCTGAATAATTTCTTCAAGAGTTTTTTCTGCTGTGACCAAATCATCATATTGTCCTGAAAGGAAAGTATGACGTTCCAGTAGTTCCTTATAATCTTCAATAGCATTGACATTGACGGATCCAAGCTTACGGATTTCATCCTTGATGCGGCTTACATCTTTTTTCATTGCCTGTCTGTCAGTCAGATCTTCCCGTCTGTACTGAAGTGCATTGTTAGGTGTGATTTCATATTCTTCCCACATATAAGTGACCTGAGATTCACGTTGATCTTCCAGTTTTTCGGCCTGGCTTTTCAGACGGTAACATTCTTTATCAAGAAGAGTAGTTTTTTCGGAAAGATGATCTCTTTTTTCAAAGAAAGATTTATGACTGAGAGTACGCTGTTCTATTTCCTTCTGGCATTTTTCTCTCTGACCTGCAAGTTCCTGCTCTTTTTTTTCACATCCTGAAGCAGCTGTTTTCAGCTCCTGGATGCCTTCTTCTTTTCGGGAAATCTCATCTTTACTTTCACTTAAATCTTTTTTTAGCTCTTCGCTTTCATTTTGAAAAGCTTCTGTTTCGGTGATAATACGATTAAGATTTTCCTGAAGAAACTGAACCTGCTGTTCCAGGGTGGATTTTTCCAGACGGATCTGTTCCAGCTCCCTGGTTTTGGCAGTTTCTTCTTCTTTCCATTCTTCCAGTTCTTTCTGTCTTGTTTCTATGAATGTTTCAAGTTCCTTTTCATCCTGCCTGGAAGATTCCAGTTCTCTGGTAATATTACTGTGATCTTCACGAAGTTCACCGGACTGTCTGCGCAGATCTTCCTGGTCACGGTCAATCTTCCGGTAACTGCTGCGGATATTTTCTTCCTTTTCTTTCAGCTGTTCAAGGTTCATTTTGGCAGTATTCTGCTCAATATACTGAAGACGGAGTTTATCCTGAAAATCAGCAATTGTATCACGGAGGATATTTCTCCGGCTTCGATTGTCACCGATTGATTTCTGTATATTTTCAAGATTTTCTTTCAGATCTTTTACTTTTTTTTCCAGTTCTTCGATTTCGCGACGCCTTCCAAGAAGGTTGCTGTTATTGCGGAAGGCACCGCCTGTCATGGAACCACCAGGATTCAGTGATTCTCCTTCTGTTGTGACCATACGGAGACTGTGATGATATTTTTTGCCAATAGCAATGGCATGATCAATATTATCAATAACAAGTGTTCTTCCAAGAAGATACTGAACCAGCTGGGAATACTGTGCGTCTGCCTGTACAAGAGTATCGGCAGTACCTATTACTCCTGGTTCCGCCAGAGCATCTTTCTGAGAAAAGCCGCCTCTGCTGCTGATATTGGAAAGAGGCAGAAAAGTTGCCCGGCCATACCGGTTTTTTTTGAGAAAGCCGATCATTCTTTTTGCAGTCTGCTCATTATCCGTGACGATATTCTGGATACTGCCGCCAAGAGCAGTTTCAATTGCAATTTCATAATCTTTCTGCACATGGATAATATCTGCGACAACACCTTTTATGCCAGGTTCTGTTGTTTTTTGCTCCATAACGCGGCGGATACTGTTTCCGTAGCCGTCATATCTTTCTGTGATATTTCGCAGAGATTCGAGTCGTGAAGCTTCTCTGTGATAGGCAGTCTGGCCGTTTTCCAGCTGTGCATTCTGCTTCTGAAGTTTTTCCTGAATCTCATGAACTTCTTTGTTAAGACGGGAACATTCCTGATTCATGGAATTTATCATTTCTGTAATGCCGTTATATTGGGCTTCGATTTTATGCTGCTCTATTTCCAGTTCTTCTTCTTCACTTTTCAGGCGAAGGATTTTCTGATTTACTTCTGCTTTACGGATATCAAGCTGCTCCATCATAGCATCAAAACGCTGAGCTTTACCTTTAGTGGTAGCGCGGTCATTGAGGATCTCTATAATCTCATTTTTGCCTTCTTCTACTGCTCTGGTGCAGTCTGCAACATTGGCAGTAATATTTTCGAGAGTATCTTCTTCTTTATTCAGTCGTGCACTGATTTCTTTCAGACTGCTTCGCAGCTCTTCTTTTTGTTCGGTAAGAGACAGTTTTTCTTCTTCACGTTTTGACAGTTCTTCTTTCAGAGAGAGAAGCCTTGACTGGTAATGTTCACTGTTCTGTTTGCCGGAGAGAATCTGTTCTTCAAGCACCTGGATCTGGCCTTCATACTGCTGTTTCTGAAGAGCATTTTCCTGCTGCTGTTCTTTGAGATTATCCAGATTGCTGTTCAGTTCTTCAAGTTCCTGTTCGAGACGGTCATATTCGATTTTTGTCTGTTCATAGGCACTTTGTGCTTCTTCAAGTTCTTTCTGCGCAGTAGAGAGTTTTTCTTCAAATTCTTTCAGAAGTTCACCAGTCTGCTGATTATCAAGAAGGAACAGATTCACATCCAGTTCACGAAGTTCGTCTCTTTTGGCAAGATAAATACGGGCTGTTTCAGACTGTTTCTCCAGAGGACCCAACTGCTTGGTAAGTTCACTTAATATGTCTGTGACACGCACAAGATTCTGGCGTTCTTCATTCAGTTTTTTGATGGTAGTATTTTTCCGCCTTTTAAATTTAACGATACCTGCGGCTTCATCAAAAAGTTCTCTTCTGTCCTCTGGTTTACCACTCAGAATTTTGTCAATCTGTCCCTGTCCGATGATTGAATATCCTTCTTTACCGATACCGGTATCATAAAACATTTCCTGAATATCTTTCAGTCGACAGGTTGTTCCGTTGATTTTATATTCGCTTTCACCGGAACGGTAAAGGCGTCTGGTTACAGTGACCTCATTAAAATCCACAGGAAGTTTGTGGTCACTGTTATCAAGGGTAATGGATACAGAAGCAAAACTCAGAGGTTTACGGTTTTCTGTTCCGGAGAAAATAACATCCTGCATATTTCCTCCTCGAAGCTGTTTGGCACTCTGTTCACCAAGAACCCAGCGAACGGCATCACCAACATTACTTTTACCACTGCCATTAGGACCTACAATACCTGTAATACCATTATGAAATTCAAAATTAATTTTCTGCGCAAAAGACTTGAAGCCATATACTTCAATGTTTTTTAAATACATATTTCACCTGCTGTGTGTTGGTTTTTGTCAGGCTTTTTCGGATCCGTTTTTCTGAATGCTGCGAATTGCCTGATATGCAGCTGCCTGTTCTGCTGCTTTTTTTGTATGTCCGGTTCCTGTTCCGGTGGTCACTCCGTTGATCAGAGCTGCTACAGTAAACTGCTTGTCATGATCCGGACCTTTTTCGTCAGTCAGGACATACTCTACTGGCTGTACTCCATTTTCCTGAACCAGTTCCTGCAGGATGGTTTTGCTATCGTAAAAGAGCTGCTTTCGTTCTATGTCATTAAGAATAAATTTCAGTACAAACTCCTTTGCGTTAGCAAAGCCACCATCAAGGTAAATAGCCCCCAGAAGAGCCTCAGTAGCATCAGAAACAATAGAGTCCCGGTTTCTTCCACCTGTCATGTTTTCACCTTTTCCAAGAAGAAGAAATGCCGGAAGGCCGAACTGCCTTGCGCAGTAAGCCAGACTTGGTTCACAGACAAGACTGGCTCTCTTTTTTGTAAGTTCACCTTCAGGGATCTGTGTGAAATTTTTGTACAAAAAATCACTGCTGATCAGCTCCAGAACTGCATCACCGAGAAATTCCAGTCTCTCATTACAGCCAAGTTTTCCAAGCTTTTTCTCATTTGCATAGGAACTGTGAGTAAGTGCCTGACGGAGAAGTTTTTTATTATGAAATGTATATCCTATAATCTGTTCAAGCTGTTCTAATTGTTCCATTTTTTTATCCTTCTTTTTCTGTTTTTTGCTCTTCAGCTGTTGCAAAATGTACCGGCTGGATACGTTCTGCAATCTTTTCATTTATTTTCTGCTGTTTGAACTGCACACACTGGAAAATTGCATGGCGAATTTCAACGGCTTTTGCACTTCCGTGTGTTTTGACTACAAGCCCTTTAAGACCAAGAAGTGGTGCTCCGCCATACTCGGAGGCATCGAAATCTTTCAACGTTTCTTTAAGAGCCGGCTTTACGAGAAGCGCACCTATTTTGCTACGGAGATCTTTCATCATCCCGGATTTTATTTTTTTGATCAGTGCTGCGCCGACACCTTCGTATAATTTAAGAATAACATTACCGACAAAAGCCTCGCAGACAACAACATCCGCATATCCCATAGGAATTTCTCTTGCTTCAATACTTCCGATAAAATTAATTCCTTCTGTTTCTTTAAGAAGAGGGAACGTTTCCTTGACAAGAGCGTTTCCTTTTTCTTCCTCTGCGCCATTATTTACGATAGCCACCCTTGGATTTTTGATTCCAACCACGTGTTCCATATAAATAGATCCCATCTTCGCAAACTGTACCAGGTGAGAAGGACGGGCATCCACATTTGCACCGCAGTCGATAAGAAGAGAAACTCCATCGATCGTTGGAATCAGAGGAGCAAGCGGCGGACGTTCAACGCCTTTACTGCGTCCTACAAGAACCTGGCCACCTACGAGAACGGCACCGGTACTTCCGGAAGAAACAAATGCGTCTGCTTTCTGTTCTTTAACAATTTTGAGACCAACAACTATGGAAGAATCTTTTTTCTTACGTATCGCATATACCGGAGGTTCTGCTGTTTCAATGACCTCAGTTGCATTAACAATCTGTATTCTGTCCTCAGGAAAATTCTGATATTTTTTGAGTTCTGCGTGGATTACTTCTTCCTGTCCGGTGAGGATCACAAGTATGTCATCACGTTCTTTTACTGCTTCAACAGCTGCTTCTACAGGCTCTTCCGGTGCATAGTCACCGCCCATGGCATCCACAACAACTTTTACTAATTCAGCCATTTTATACCTCCTGAAATAATTGTTTATCGAATTCGGATATTTTGTTAAAAGTTCAAACTTTATCATACTAAAGAAACGTTGGAAAATCAATATAAACATGGAAAAGTTCCATCTTCTCACATATTGTCAGCTATTTTTCTGCGCTTCAATCTGTTCTGCAAGATCATTCAGATATACCCAGCGGTCCATTTTTTCTTCGAGAAGTTTTTCTGCTTCTTCTTTTTCCTGTGTTAATTCATTCAACTTTCCGGAATTGGTGGCATTTGCCATAATATCTTCTTCCAGTTTCCGGATTCTGTCTTCAAGACCTGCAATATCATCATCAATTGTTTCATATTCCCGCTGCTCTTTGAAGGAGAATTTTAGTTTTGCCGGACGGTTCTGCTTCCATGTTTTGGCAGAACTTTTTTTAACATCTGCATCAGCTGCCTGAACAGAAGTTCTGCCACAGTCAGTTTCATTTCCAGAAACATTTTCTTTACGCGCTTTTGCCTCAAGATAATCAGTGTAACCACCCTCATATTGTGTAAGATTTCCATTTCCGTCAAATTCAAAAATACGATCAGCCACATTATCAAGAAAATATCTGTCATGAGAAACTGCAATGACAATTCCGGCAAAAGAATCCAGATAATCCTCAAGAATTGTCAGTGTCGGGATGTCAATATCGTTTGTTATCTCGTCCAGAAGAAGTACATTTGGTGCGGCAGCCAGAACTTTCAGTAAATAGAGTCTTTTTTTCTCGCCACCGGAAAGTTTTTCAATCGGAGAATACTGCATGGCTGAATCAAAAAGGAACTGTTCCAGAAGTTTGGAGGCACTTATCAGGCCGTCTTTTGTCGGAATATATTCTGCAACCTCTTTGATGTAATCAATAACTCGCTGACTGCTGTTCATATCTTCAATTTCCTGTGAAAAATAACCGATTTTTATAGTATCGCCAATTTCCACCTCGCCACTGTCCGGCTGGATGATTCCGGCAATGATTTTCAGAAGCGTGGATTTTCCGCAACCATTGGGTCCGATGATACCAAGCCGCTGATTTTTCAGTACAATATAGTTAAAATCGCGTATACAGATTCTGTCACCGAAACTTTTGAAAATATGATGAAGCTCGATTGTTTTTTTACCCATTCGTGTTTCTACGGAATCAATTTCAATATTTTTGTCACGAACAGGAGCCCCACCGTTTTTCAGAGCTTCCAGACGGTCAAGTCTTGCTCTCTGTTTCGTACTCCTTGCCCTGCATCCTCGTTTGGCCCATTCAATTTCCATTCTGAGAATACTCTGGCGTTTTCGTTCAGAAGCAAGCTCCATTTCTTCTCTTTCCGCTTTCATTTCCAGAAACCGTGAATATTTTGCTTCATAACTGTAAAGTTTGCCATGACTTATTTCCAGGATTTTATTTGTAACACGATCCAGAAAATATCTGTCATGAGTAACCATAATAACTACACCCTTGTAATTGTTCAGGAAATCTTCCAGCCAGGAAGCCATCTCATTATCCAGATGGTTAGTGGGTTCATCAAGGATCAGAACGTCAGAAGGATTTACAAGTACCGCAGCAAGTGCAACTCTTTTTTTCTGCCCGCCCGAAAGATGGCTGATCTCTTCTTCATGATTTTTTATTCCAAGTCTGTTAAGAACCATGTGCGCTTCTGTTTCAGGATTCCAGGTCTGTTCTATCTGTCCGGCAGTGACGTAGGAAAGAATAGTTGTATTTTCGGGAAAAGCAGGATGTTGTGAAAGGTAAGAGATTCGTAATCCATTCTGTGTGATCACCTGTCCTTCATCCGCTTCTTCCAGTCCTGCAAGAATCTTCAGAAAAGTAGTTTTTCCTGTTCCGTTTATACCGATAATTCCAATTTTGTCTCCCTGGTGAACCCCATATGATATATCATTAAAGATAACTTTGTCACCATAAACTTTGCTGATGTGTTCAAGATTTAAAATATTCATTCTGTTTCTCCTTGAATGTTTCCGACTTTTGGAAATTTATTCAGATAATAAATAACAAATAAAATTGCTGTGATTCCCCAGGATATCGGATAACTGATCATGATGGTCTTAATACCCGGATACCGGGGGAGTACCCCGAACATCCATACAATCCGTATGAAGCAGACTCCACCGCAGGTAAGGATCATAGGAACTAGTACTTTGCCAGCACCCCGGAGTGCACCTGACAAAATACCGATAGCAACATACAGAAAATAAGATGGCATAAGAAAACGAAGCATATTCAGTCCGATAGTAATTACAGTTCTGTCTGTTGTAAAAAGGCTGTAAAGCTGTTCTGCAAATCCATAAAGGCTGCCACTTACAAGAAAAGCTGCTCCGTAAGACATTGCAAGACAGACCAGAACGCTTTTTCGCATACGTTTTACTTTGCCTGCCCCCCAATTTTGTCCAACGAAGGTCGTGATCGCAATGCTAAAAGAGTTAACAACCATCCAGAATACAGCATCTATTTTACCGAGTGTTCCCCAGGCTGCAACTGTATCTGTTCCCAGTTCATTAACAAATACCTGAATGACAATATTTGCAACTGTATACATGGCTGCTTCCAGAGCAGCAGGTACTCCGATACGTGTAATAGCCTGAAAAGAGACCAGATGAAAACGTATTCTGCGCAGATTCAGGCGGAAAAGTTCATTTCCTTTTATGAGAAAAGCGGTTACAAGTGCAGCACTGATACCCTGGCAGGTGACTGTGGCGATGGCCACACCTCTGACTCCGAGACCAAAGAATACTACCAGCAGAATATCCAGAAATATGTTCAGTACACAGGAAATGATCAATACATACAGAGGACGTCGGGAATCGCCGGAGGCTCTCAGGACAGAAGCCCCCATATTATAGGTTATATTAAAAATAATACCGAGAAAGTATATATGCAGGTATATGGCTGAATCAGCCATAAGTTCTTCCGGTGTCTTCATAAGCCGAAGAACAGGTGAAGATATAATCACCCCTATAAGTCCTGTCACAAGACCTGTTGTAAGTGCGAATGCATAGGAAGTATGTAAAGTGATATCAAGATTTTTCCTGTCTTTTGCTCCATAAAACTGTGCAATGATAACAGAAGCTCCTGAAGTAAGACCTACGAATACTTCTACAATCAGATTTACAATCTGATTTACAGAACCACTGACAGCAGCCAGCGCTTCTTTACCCACAAAACGACCGACAATAATGCTGTCGGCCGTATTATATATCTGCTGAAAAAAAGTTCCAATCAGAATCGGAAAAAAGAAAAACAATAGCTGTTTCCAGATCACACCTTCTGTGATCTGATTCTTTTGTTCCATAAAATCCCTCCAGATAATCATCAATGTAAATTTTTATTGAAAAAAACAGAACCCTCAAAAGGATTCTGTTTCTCACTTGTGATTAGTCTTCAACTTTCACGATTTCTTTCTTGTTGTAGCTTCCGCAGGCTTTACAAACTCTGTGAGGCATCATCAGGGCGCCGCATTTGCTGCATTTTACCAGATTCGGAGCACTCATTTTCCAGTTTGCACGTCTTTTATCACGTCTAGCTTTAGATGATTTGTTCTTTGGACATATGGACATAGGTTACACCTCCTTAAATTTTCTAAATATATCACTGATAGCTGCCATGCGGGGATCCTTGGGTTCCTCTGTACATCCACAGGGTCCCTTGTTCAGGTTCTTACCACACTGGCTACAGATTCCTTTGCAATCGTCTTTACAAAGAACTTTCAAAGGCCAGCTCATCAGTACCTCAAGATAGACCAACCGGTCCACATCCAGGTCCATTCCAGTGAGATAGTCATTCTCGTCCAGATTCTTTACTCTGTCGCTATCAGACTGTTTCATATCAAGTTTTCTCTCAATACTGTAAGGAATCTCAACGGATACCTCTTCGAGACAACGGTCACACGGGATTCCAACTGTAACGTTTCCCTGACCTTCAAGTTCCAGCACACGATCACCTGTATTTATGATCGTCAGTTCTACAGGACTTTTCTGAAGTATTGGGAACTCTCCTAACTGAAAACTGATTTTTTTAAGTTCCAGTTCTGAAGTAATCTGAATTTTCTTTCCTTCGCTGTCTGCAATATCTGATAAATGAATCTGCATAATACTCTCCTATTCACACTCAGACAATTATACATAGGAGGAATTCATTTGTCAACGAGAAATTTTATTTTTACCATTTTTTGTAATGGAACAAAAAAATTCTGACTGAACAGAAAAGACCCGCCGAAAAACGGATCTTTTCTGAAATATCTGCTTTCCCTTCCGGGAAGTGTACTGTCTGCGACAGATACGATTATTTTACAAGGGCTACAGTATCTCTGCAGATTGCAAGTTCTTCATTGGTAGGAATAACTGCAACTTTAACTTTGGAATCAGTTGTGGAGATAACCATTTCTTCTCCTCGTTTTCCGTTAGCCTCTTTATCAATAGTGATTCCAAGGTATCCAAGGTAAGAGCAAACTGTTTCACGAACTTTGCAATCGTTTTCGCCAATTCCTGCTGTGAATACGATTGCGTCCACACCATTCATAGCTGCTACATATCCGCCAACAAATTTTGCAATACCATAGCAAAGTACATCGAATGCATTCTTTGCATCTTCATTTCCTGCTGCGATTGCATCATCAATATCACGCATATCGCTGGAAACACCGGACATTCCCTGAAGACCGGATTTTTTGTTCAGAACATTCATCATACCTGCAATGTCAAGATTTTCTTTCTTTGCAATGAATTCCATGATAGCAGGATCGATGTTACCGGAACGTGTTCCCATTACAACGCCCTCAAGTGGTGTAAGACCCATTGTTGTATCTACACATTTGCCGTTCTGAACAGCACTGATGGAAGAACCGTTTCCAAGATGGCAGACAATAACTTTAGAATTGTCTTTGTCAAGGCCAAGGAAGTCAATAGCACGTTTGGATACAAAGCTGTGAGAGGTTCCGTGGAAACCATATCTTCTAACTTTGTATTTCTTGTAGTAATCAATCGGAAGTCCATACAGATATGCTTTTGGAGGCATTGTCTGATGGAAAGCAGTATCAAATACAGCAACCTGTGGTACACCTGGCATAAGTTCTCCGCATACACGGATGCCGATCAGGTTTGCAGGATTGTGAAGAGGTGCCAGATCATTGCACTCTTCTACTGCTTTTATCATCTCGTCGGTGATGACTGCTGAAGAAGCAAATTTCTCTCCCCCGTGTACAACACGATGTCCGATAGCGTTTACTTCAGCGAGGCTCTTGATAGCACCTGTTTTTTCATTTGTAAGTGCATCGAGTACGAGCTGGATAGCTTCTTTGTGTGTAGGCATTGCAGCTTCTGTGATCTCTTTGTCACAGCCAGCTTTCTGATATACAAGTCTTCCGTCAATACCAATTCTCTCGCAGAGACCTTTTGCAAGAACATCCTCTGTATCAGAGTTGATCAGCTGATATTTCAGAGAGGAGCTTCCGCAGTTAATTACCAATACGTTCATTTTAATATTCTCCTTCAATATGGTTTCAAAATATGTATTAATTATTTGTCTTCAGCCTGGCACTGAACTGCTGTAATAGCAACAACACCAACGATATCATCAGCAGAGCATCCTCTGGAGAGGTCATTGACTGGTTTGGCAATACCCTGTGTAACAGGTCCGTAAGCTTCTGCTTTTGCAAGACGCTGAGCAAGTTTGTATCCAATGTTTCCTGCATCAAGGTCAGGGAAGATAAGAACGTTTGCTTTACCAGCAACTTCGCTTCCTGGTGCTTTGGATGCTCCAACGCTAGGTACGATTGCTGCATCAAGCTGGAATTCTCCATCAAGTTTCAGTTCCGGATGTTCTTCTTTTGCGATTCTTGTAGCTTCTACCATCTTGTCAACATCTGCATGTTTTGCACTTCCTTTTGTGGAATGTGAAAGCATTGCAACTACTGGTTCTTCCTGTACAAGAAGCTGGAAAGATTCTGCTGAGGAAGCAGCAATTGCGGAAAGTTCTTCCGGAGTCGGGTTCTGGTTCAGTCCGGAGTCAGCAAATACGAATGCACCGTTTGCACCATATTCACAATCCGGAACAACGATCAGGAAAAATGCGGATACAAGTTTTGTGCCCGGTTTTGTTTTCAGAATCTGGAGACATGGACGAAGTGTGTCTGCTGTAGAATGGCATGCACCGGATACCATACCGTCTGCATCACCCATTTTAACCATCATAACACCATAATATGGATACTGAGTATGAAGAATTTCTTTTGCTTTTTCAGGTGTCATACCTTTTTTGGCTCTCAGTTCAACAAATTTATCAATGTATGCCTGAGTTTTGTCGGAAGTTTCAGGATCAACAATAGTTGCTCCTGAAATATCAAATCCGCCTTCTTTAGCTTTTTTATTAATTTCTTCTTCATTACCGATCAGGATAATTTTGGCAACTCCTTCTTTAAGGATCTTGTCAGTTGCTTCCAGAGTTCTCATATCCTCTGTCTCTGGCAGTACAATTGTTTTTACGCTTTCTTTTGCTCTTTTTTTGAGTAAATCAACAAATCCCATGATTAAATGGCTCCTTTCGTTATTTCGGTCTTCTGACCACGTGAAGATTTAATACACTCCACAGTTGAAATTATTATACCTCCTGAACAGTATGATTTCAAGTGCTTCTATGTCAGATTCCTACAATAAAAGGTATTTTTTAAAGTGCAATTCTGTTACTGTGAACAAAGCGACTGTCAGTAATTTCCATAAAAATACTTTTGATTTTTCAGGGAATTAAATGATACAATAGACAGGACAGATTTTATGAAAACAGGAGTAATTATGAATATTATCGGAATCATTGCAGAATACAATCCCTTCCATCAGGGTCATCAGTATCAGTTTGATTATGTAAGAAAAAATCTGAATGCAGATTATATTATTATTGCCATGAGTGGCGATTTTGTTCAACGGGGAATACCTGCTCTTCTGCCGAAACATGTCCGTGCAGAAATGGCACTTCGATGCGGCGCGGATCTTGTACTGGAGCTTCCGGTTTCTTTCAGTACGGCAAGTGCGGAAACTTTTGCCATGGGCGGTGTTTCACTCTTTCATGGACTTGGTGTGACCGACTGTCTCTGTTTTGGAAGCGAAAATGGGGAAGTGACAGAACTGCAGGCTCTGGCAGAAGTTCTTGTTCATGAGCCGGAAGATTATAAGGTGCAGCTGAAAAAGCTTCTCAAAACAGGCCTTTCATTTCCTGCCGCAAGAAGTCTGGCGTTGAAAGAATATTTTGATGATGTAGACAGTATTCTTTCAACTCCTAATAACATTCTTGGGATCGAATACTGTAAGGCACTGCTTCGTCTGAAAAGCAATATACAACCAGTTACTCTGAAGCGGATTGGTGCAGATTACCACCAGCTGGCTATAAGGAAGAATCAGCCTCCGTCTGCTTCGGCAATAAGACATTTTTTTAAAGCAGGTAATTCGCCCGAAGATCTTGATGGGCTGCTTCCGGAAATCTGTCTGTCCATTATGGAAAATGCCAGGCTTAACAATGAATTTGTCTGTGAAAATGATTTTGATCTTTTACTTTCTTACAGACTTCTAAATGAAACAACAGAATCTCTGCTGCAATATGCAGACATGTCAGCTGATCTTGCGGCAAGGATTATCAGCAGGAGAAATCAGTTTCAGTCGTTTATGCAATTTACAGATATTCTGAAAACAAAAGAACTTACCAGAGCAAGAATTCAGAGGGCATTGCTTCATACGGTACTGGGAACCAGAGAAATTCCACAGATACTTCCCTATGGAAGAATTCTAGGCTTCAGGAGGGAAGCTGCTCCGCTTCTGAAAAGAATCAAAGCAGAAACTTCCATTCCTGTCATAGTAAAAGCTGCCGATGCTGCTTCTCTGCTTTCTGAATCCGCACTTCCTGTCTGGCGGGAAAATGTTCTGGCTTCCAATATATATGAAAGCGTTCTTTCAAACAAGACAAAAAAAGCATTTGTTCATGAATACAAAAAACAGCTGGTCATTATTTGAACCAGCTGTTTTTGATTATTTTTCACCTGACAGAAGGATACGGTCATTATCAAGGGCCTTTCCGGCACCAATTCTGAATTTTTCAAGAAGTCCATCTACTGTCAGCTGCTTTTTCTCTTCTCCGCTTATATCAAGTACAATGTTTCCGGAATCCATCATCAAAATCCGATTACCCAGATCAAGTGCTGACTGCATATTGTGTGTGATCATAAGACAGGTAAGATTATGCTCTTCGACGATTTTTCTGGTAAGATTCAAAACCTTTTCGGCAGTACCCGGATCAAGTGCAGCCGTATGCTCGTCCAGCAGAAGAAGTTTGGGTGGATTCATAGTTGCCATAAGAAGCGTCAATGCCTGACGTTGTCCTCCGGAAAGAAGCCCTACCGGCTGACTCATACGTTCTTCCAGACCGATATCCAGTAATTTCAGTTCTTCATGGAAACGTTCTTTTTCCTGTCTGGTTATATGCGAAAGCCATCCGCCTTTACCGGCAGCAAGTGCCAGATTTTCTTCAATTGTCATTCCAGGTGCCGTTCCACGCATTGGATCCTGATAAAGCCGGCCTATATTTCTTGCACGATTATGCTGTGGAGTAAAAGTAATGTCTTTTCCATCCAGCTCAACAGAACCGGAATCTGTAAGAAAATCTCCACAGATCGCATTAAAAAGAGTTGATTTTCCTGCACCGTTTGATCCGATTATGGTTGCAAAATCACCTTTTTTTAATTCAAGAGAAAGATCAATGATCGCTTTTTTTTCATTTATTGTACCCGGATTGAAGGTTTTGGAAATATGACTGATCTTTAACATAGTCATTTGCCTCCCTTTCTGTGAGTCATTCGTCTTTTAAGTTGTGGCCACTGTTTTTTCAGGTAAGGGCCTGAAATGGCCAGAACAACAATGACAGACGAAACCAGTTTCAGCATAAATGCAGGCATGTTGAACCGCAGGGCAATTGTATATACAAGACGGAAAATAAATGATCCGAGCACCATTCCTACAGCCCTTACAAAAATTCCTCCCTTTCCGAGAAGAGTTCCTCCTATCAAAAGGGAAGCAAGGGCAATAGTAACCATACCCTGTCCGATATTAATATCAACAGCCTTCTGTGACTGTGAAAGAAGACAACCGGATAATGCAGTAAATGCATTAGCAATACATAATCCGATAACTGTAGTAAATGCCGGGTTTATAGATGAAGATTTTACCATATCAGGGTTATTTCCCGTTGCACGTATGGCAAGTCCAAGTCTTGTTTTAAGGAAAAATACAAGAAAAGCAATAACGAGGACAACTGCGATCAATGCAACAATAATGTCCTCTCTTCCGCTCAAAGGTGTTCTTGCAAGAAAATCCTTCATCATTGTGAAAACAGTGGTAGTTCTGTTCATATTTATAAGAGACGAACCACCCATCACTGCAATGTTTACAGAATACAGTGCTGTATTTACAATAATTCCGGCAAGAAGGCTGTCGACCCCC
Source organism: Blautia sp. HCP28S3_G10 (assembly GCF_052065235.1). NCBI lineage: Bacteria > Bacillati > Bacillota > Clostridia > Lachnospirales > Lachnospiraceae > Blautia > Blautia sp. HCP28S3_G10. The sequence continues at coordinate 210,821 of NZ_JBQHUL010000001.1, forward strand.
AGTTTGGTTTGTAATATTGCTGTTATAAAACCTGAACCTATGCCGGCGATCATAGCTGCAAGAATAGATAAAAAAGGATGACCGCTTACTGCCACTGCCGCACCGACAGCTGCTCCAAAAGTAAAGCAGCCGTCAGTAGAAAGATCACAAACATTCAGCATAGAATAACTCAAAAACAGGGCAAGAACTGTAAGAGAACAGATCAGTCCGAGTTTAAGCGCAGTCTCTCCAAGTGAGAACATAGTTGCTACTGTCACAATAACTTCCTCCAGTTAGTTTTTATTTTTCGATGTCATCAAAGCTTTCAGCTGTGGTGATTTCATTTACCTGTGTACAAAGTGGTTCAAAATCTTTTTTGATAGTTTCAAAATCAAGATTAAGAGCCTCGCAGGTTTCCGTATTTACTGTTGCAGTTCCGTTATCAAATGTTTCTACCGGAGTAGAAGCCGGATCAGCACCATCTACAAGAATATCCGCAATCATATCAGCTGTCTTCTGTCCGAGATTTGCGTAATCAACGCCATATCCTACAAAAGCTCCATTCAGGGCAAAAGAATCAGCACCTGTATAATGCGGGATTCCTGCTTTGATAAATTTTTCATAAATAGAAAGTTCTGCTGTCATAATGGTATTATCAGTTGGTGTAAATACAGCATCAACACCATCTGCGATCATTGCATCAGCTGCAAGCTGAACTTCATCAGTAGTTGTTCCTGTATGTTCTACATACTCAATACCCTGCTCGTCAAGATAATCTTTTGCTTCCTGGATTGCTGTTGTGGAAGAATCCTGACCTACATCATAAAGAAGACCGATTTTTTTTACATCAGGAATCTGTGCCTGGATCAGTTTCATAACAGAGGAAGTATCCAGATAATCACTGGTACCTGTAATATTTGAACCTGGTGCCTCAAGAGAATCTACAAGTCCTGAACCGACAGGGTCAGATACAGCAGAGAAAACGACCGGTGTATCAGTTCCTTCTGTTGCTGACTGCATACGCATTGCGACCGGTGTAGCGACGCCTACCATCAGGTCAACACCATCTGCCTGGAAATCAGAGATGATCTGTTCCATAACACTTGCATCTGCATTGCAGTTATCATAAGAAACATCAAAAGTGACTCCTTTTTCTTCGCCGAGTTCTTCCAGATGAGACTGAATATTGTCTACGATCTGATTAAGGGAAGCATCATCGACATAATTGCAGATACCGATTTTAAAATCATCTGCCATAACCGGAGTTGCTGCCATCATAGCTGTCATTAAAGTTGCTGTGAGTACCATCATTCTTTTTTTCATTGTTTTGTTTCTCCTCTCTCATCAATAAAAATTCGTTTACCGGAAATATCAAGCCAACTTCCGGCAGTTGTCTGCGAGAAAGAAAGCTGTGGTGCTACGTAAAAATAAAAACCCGCCTCAAGCTATGCTTGAGACGGTAATAAAACTTATTATCGCGGTACCACTCAAATTGACGTATCGTCCACTTTCTCATGTACAAACATACACTCCTGATTGATAACGAGTTCGGTTCCCGTCAGTGCCTACTCTTCAGATTAAAATTTCGGACTGCCCTCGGAAGGCCATTCAACAATCTGCTTCATACAGGATTCCACCATGCCCTGCTCTCTGGAATGTTGCAAAACTGTCTACTCTTCTTCCTCATCGGTTTTGTTGTTTCATACTTTACTACATAAAACTGCCGTTGTCAAGACTTTTTATTTTTTCCAGAAACTTAAAACAGGCATCCCCATACTGAGAGCAAGTGAAAGCGGATCAACAATTCCGTTATTTGCAAGTATATCAGGATTATATTTCCACAACTCAACTTTTGTCTGAGATGCAGCGTCTAGAAACACTTTGCTTCCAGATAAGTGGCTTTTCTTTTTAAAAACAGCAGTGCATGGAACAGGGGGCTCTTCATCCCGAAAATTCTGCTTATACAAAGCACTTTCTCCTGCAACCAAAAAATCAGCTGTTTCAGCTTCGCTTCGACTGATATATAAGATTTCAGAAACGGGTGATTCCAGATACTTTTCCATAGCCGCAAGCAGAGCCTCCGTATCCAGATCGCCTTCCAGATATTTTTGTACTTTTTCCTTGCCAACTGTGAACAATCCTGTTTCTTCCAACTGACGGAATGCTCTTGTTACGGTCATTGCAGAAAGGCCGAGAGATTTTACTGCTTCATTCATATACAGACGTTTCTGCTCCCTGTATGCCCAGTAGAAGAGCAGTAGTTGTGCTGAGGGCTGCAGCTGTTCAAGTGGTGCTTGTCTGGCATAATATTTTTCCTGAAGCATAACACCCATAAAAGGCAGATAAAGCTGATTGTCCGGAACCACAAAAGGAATACCCTCGGATATCAGGGAGCCTCGTCTGTAACGGTCTACCGATTCAAGAATAAATACTACAGGCAGAGCCTCTTCCATACGAATCCTGCGAATCTGTTTACGCAGAGAACCCATCTGGCTCAGTTCACATGATGGCCATAGGAAAACACATTTTAAAGTGCCAATTTCTACCAGACGTATTTTGTATCGTTCTGTTATATAGAAAGGCAGTTCAAACTCTCCTTTCCAGTGATGATATGTTACAGGAAGACCCAGGACATCTTCAATATATTTCATTTTTCCCACCTTTTATCTTTATTTTTTAAAAATAACATTAATTATGTTATATCATAAATATAAAGTTAAATAAAGTATTTTCAACAAAAAATCCCCAAATATGCATTTTACATACTTAGGGATTTTACTGTTATATATTATCTGCTCCAGGAAAATATTTTAGTTCTTGAAACTGTGGATCGGAGCTGGAATACGACCGCCTCTTTCAACAAACGCATCACAGGAGAACTGATTTACCGGCATGATCGGTGCATAACCAAGAAGTCCGCCAAACTCTACAGTCTCTCCTACTCCTTTTCCAATGACTGGTATTACTCTGACTGCGGTAGTCTTCTGATTGATCATTCCGATTGCAGATTCATCCGCAATAATACCTGCTATCGTAGATGCTTTTGTATCACCGGGAATAGCTATCATATCAAGACCTACAGAGCAAACACATGTCATTGCTTCAAGTTTCTCAAGTGTAAGTGCTCCGAGATTTACGGAATCAATCATGCCCTGATCTTCACTTACAGGAATAAATGCACCACTTAAACCACCGACTGCCTGTGCAGCCATTACACCACCTTTTTTGACCTGATCATTAAGAAGTGCAAGTGCTGCCGTTGTTCCAGGTGCACCTACTCTTTCAAGTCCGATCTCCTCAAGGATCTCAGCTACACTGTCGCCGATTGCCGGAGTTGGTGCAAGAGAGAGGTCAACAATTCCAAACGGTACTCCAAGACGTCTGGAAGCCTCCTGTGCAACCAGCTGTCCTACACGTGTTACTTTAAAGGCTGTACGTTTGATCATTTCACATAAAGTCTGGAAATCTGCTCCCCTGACCTGCTCAAGAGCTGTTTTTACAACTCCCGGACCGCTGACGCCTACATTGATAATGCAGTCAGCTTCTGTTACACCATGAAATGCACCTGCCATAAACGGATTATCATCCGGCGCATTACAGAATACAACAAGTTTTGCGCAGCCAAGAGAATCCTGATCTTTTGATGCTTCTGCTGTTTCCAGTACAATTTCACCCATAAGCTTAACAGCATCCATATTGATTCCTGTTTTTGTCGAGCCTACGTTTACAGAACTGCAAACGCGTTCAGTGACCGCCAGAGCTTCCGGAATAGAGCGAATGAGAAGTTCTTCGGCAGGAGTCATTCCCTTGCTTACAAGAGCCGAATAACCACCTATAAAGTTAACCCCAATTGTTTTGGCTGCTTTGTCAAGAGTTTTGGCTATTGATACAAAATCATCTGTGGAATGACATGCAACTCCGCCTATAAGTGCGATCGGTGTTACAGAAACTCGTTTATTAACAACCGGAATTCCGAATTCTGTTGCAATCTTATCTCCGGTTGCGACAAGGTCTTTGGCTTTTTCGGTGATTTTTCGGTATATTTTTTCATTCATTATATCGAGATCGCTGTCAATGCAGTCCAGGAGGCTGATGCCCATTGTAATTGTACGCACATCAAGATTTTCCTGTTCGATCATTTTATTTGTTTCGTTTACTTCAAAGATATTGATCATGTGAAACTCTCCTTTGTATGTAATGTAAATATAATTCCGGACAAATCAGATGCGGTGCATTACATTAAAGATATCTTCGTGCTGGCAGCGGATAACTACTCCGATTTTATCTCCTATTTCAGAAAGATCTCTGGAAAGAGCGGCTGCATCTTTGACTGAGTTGCTGGTATCTGCAACCATCATCATGTTAAAGTAACCCTGTACGATAGTCTGCGAAATATCCAGAATGTTAACGTTGTTTTCGGCAAGATATGTACATACCTTTGCAATGATACCTACGGTGTCATTTCCTACTACTGTAATGATTGTTTTTTTCATGATTTTTTCCTTTCTTTATACGGTAACTATTTCGGAGGCAAAATCTCGATTCGCTACCTGAATTCTGAAATCTTTTGATTTGTAAGGGTTGTCTCCCAGTGTTACCTCTGAACAAACAGTTTCATATGCCAGTGCTTCATAATTATTTTCTTTACTGAGATGTCCGAGAAAAATCCATTTCATATTGTCATGGAGAAGTCTGCAAAGAAGTCTGCCGGCATTTTCATTGGACAGATGTCCTCTGTCCCCCAGAATCCTCTGCTTAAGATAATACGGATATTTGCCCACCTGAAGCATCCGAATGTCATGGTTTGCTTCAAGCAGAAGTCCATCCAGATTCTGGAGATTTTCGATTATATATTTATTATATTTTCCAAGGTCAGTAGCGATCCCGACGGAATGGTTGTCACATTCTACGCGGTAGCCTACAGGCTGTGCCGCATCATGAGGAATTGTAAAAGGATTGATCCGGAGATCCTTAATCATAAAAGGTTCATCTTCTCTGATTTCTCTGAAGATTCCCTCCGGGATTTTGCCCAGTTTTCCTGAACGTTCCATTGCATCAACAGTACCTCCGGTAGCATAAATAGGTACCCCATATTTTCTCGAAATAACCCCGAGGCCTTTAATATGATCGGAATGTTCATGTGTGATGAGGATTCCGTCAAGATCACGTCCGGTAAGGTCCAGTGTATTAAGGCCTGCTTCCATTTTTTTGCCACTGATTCCAATATCCACAAGAATATGTGCCTGTTCTGATCCTACATAAATACAATTACCACTGCTTCCACTGGCAATACTGCAAAATCTCATAGCTGTCTGATCCCTTCTTCTATCTGCTGCCAGGTATTTTTCAGATCATCGTTATTTTTGATAACATAATCTGCATGCGACATAAAGAATGCCTCAGAAGCCTGACTTGCAATAATACTTTCTGCCTTTTCTCTGGAATATCCTCTGTTTTTCATCAGACGGCTGATACGTATTTCTTTTTCTGTATGAACATACCAGATTCTGTCACAGAATTCATCATAATGATCTTCCAGCAAAAGAGCAGCTTCAACAACAACAATCGGACAACCATTTTCCTGCTGCTGTTGGATCTTGTTTATAATATAATTTCTGACGGCTGGATGAATGATCTCATTCAGCTTTTCCAGAAATATTTCATTAGCAAATACTATATCGGAAATCATCTTCCGGTCAATAGTTTTGTCTTTTTTTATGATTTGTTCTCCAAATAATGCAATTACCTGGTCGTAGCAGATCTGTCCTGGCTCCATTACCAGATGGCCGACTTTATCTGCTTCTATGATACAGGCTCCTATGTGTTCCTGCATATAACTGAGAACTGTACTTTTTCCGGCGCCCACACCACCGGTTATTCCAATAACTTTCATATTATTTAGCCTCGTACCAGCTGTTTCCTTCGTGCATGTCAACCTCAAGCTCAACAGAAAGTCTGGCAGCACCCTTCATTTCTTCTTCGAGGATTCTGGAAACAGACGGAATCTCTTCTATTTTTGTTTCTATAAGAAGTTCATCGTGAACCTGAAGTACAAGTCTTGATTTAAGCCCCTCTTGCATAAGGCGTCCATAAACACGATTCATTGCAATTTTAATGATATCCGCAGCAGTTCCCTGTATCGGTGAATTCATGGCAACACGTTCTCCAAAAGAACGCTGCATAAAGTTACTTGATTTCAACTCCGGAACAGGACGTCTTCTTCCAAACATAGTAGAAACATAGCCTTTTTCCCGTCCTGTCTCTATGAGTCTATCAAGAAATCCCTTGATTTTTGGATAGGTTTCAAAATATTTTTCAATATAGTCGGCAGCTTCCTTACGGGTTATACTCAGATCCTGACTGAGACCAAAGGAACTGATTCCATACACAATGCCGAAATTTACAGCTTTTGCATTTCGTCTCTGAAGAGCTGTTACCTCATCAAACGGTATGTGAAATACCTGAGAAGCTGTAAGACGGTGAATGTCCTGCGCTTCTTTATATGCCTGTATCAGTTTTTCATCTCCTGACATATGTGCAAGTACTCTGAGCTCAATCTGAGAATAATCAGCATCCAGAAATACATATCCTTCTTCAGGTACAAAAACCTTGCGTATCATACGTCCGAGTTCCATGCGGACAGGAATGTTCTGGAGATTTGGCTCTGTACTGCTGATTCGGCCTGTAGCAGTTATTGTCTGATTAAAAGTAGAATGAATTCTTCCGTCTTCCTCAATAACCGCACTCAGTCCGTCTGCATATGTTGATTTAAGTTTGGTAAGCTGACGGTACTCAAGAATATCTTTAATAATTGGCTGCTCCGGTGCAAGCTTTTCAAGGATATCAGCAGCTGTAGAATATCCGGTTTTTGTTTTTTTACCACCAGGGATACCCATTTTATCAAAAAGTATCATACCCAGCTGTTTGGGGGAATTAATATTGAATTCTTCTCCCGCCTGAACATAAATCAGTTTTTCCAGTTCACGAATCCGAACTTCAAGTTTGTCTCCGTATTTTTTCAGTTCTTCTCCTTTGACACGGATACCATATTTTTCCATGGAATCAAGAGTAAATACAAGCGGAAGTTCTATTTCCTGATAAACCTTCCACATTTCATTTTCTCTAAGGGCATTTTCGACAGCCTTACGTGAACAGTAAACAGTATATGCAGAATAACAGGCATATTTCATAAGTTCTTCCATAGAACTTTCCCATGCTTTTCTGAACGAAGTTTTTCCAAGAAGATCTTCCCTTGCAGGAAGAAGTTTTCCGTCCAGATATTCTTTTGCAACATCATCATAAGTATAAGAAGATTTCAGTGGATTCAGAAGATAAACACCAATACCTGTATCAAAAATCTGAGATGGTTTTGTAAGCTCTACATGTTTCAGGAGCGACTTGATATCCATAGCGCAGATTACAGTCGTTTCTGCAAGATTTTTTATTTTTTCACAGAGATACTCACCTGTCACAAGTCCTTCTGCCGGAAGATAATAGACTTCATCTTCGTCTACAGCCACTGCAGCACCAAATACATTTTCACCGTCTGCAAGAAGTTCAATTCCGGCATAACTTCTGCAAGCTGCCTTCTGAAACAGTGCCTCGGTCCCTGAAAGATCAGCACATGTGAAAAAATTTTCCTCTACAGGATCTTCTGTCAGAGTTGAAACATCAAATTTGCTGAGAAGATTTTTGAATTCAAGTTGTTTGCAAAGCTGATAGGCTTCCGGTGTATAAAGATTTCCAAGTTTTGCATCTTCATAAGAAAATTCAAGAGGACTGTCTGTGTTGATCGTAGCCAGTGTTTTACTTAAAGAAGCCATGTCATAGTGCGTACGGAGAGATTCTTTTGCCTTGTTTGGTTTCACTTCTTCCAGATGCGCATATGCGTTTTCGATGGAGCCAAATTCCGTGATCATTTTGGTGGCTGTTTTTTCACCAACTCCGGGAATTCCGGGAATATTATCTGCCGAATCTCCCATAAGTGCTTTCAGCTCGATAATCTGTGGTGGAGTAACCTGATATTTTTCCAGCACTTCTGCCGCATGAAAATTTTCTATGGTTGTTTTACCTTTTGAAGTTTTTGGTAACCGGATCATTACCTTGTCTGTTGCGAGCTGCAGAAGATCACGGTCACCTGACAGAATTGTTACATCCATTCCTTCTTTTTCGCTTTTTCTGGCAAGCGTGCCAAGAAGATCATCTGCTTCGTAACCGGCCATGGAAACCGTTTTAACTCCCATTGCCGTGAGGACCTCCCTGATAAGGGGTACCTGCTGTACAAGTTCCTGGGGCATTGGTTTTCTGGTTCCCTTATAGGCATCATAAATTTTATGCCTGAATGTCGGTTCATGCAGATCAAAAGCAACAGTCAGATACTGAGGCTTCTCTTCTTCCAGAATACGAAAAAGTATATTCAGGAAACCATAAACCGCGCCAGTATGTTTTCCTTCTGAATTGGTCAGATCAGGAAGTCCATAGAAAGCACGGTTTAAAATACTATGTCCATCTATCAATAAAATTTTTTCACTCAAACTGCTATCCTCCTGTTGCATTTCGGAAATTTATAATCCTAATATACCAAAAATAACAAGTGCAAGCAAGGCTGCTATCGAAATCAGCAACAAAACAATTACAGCAAACCGAAGTCCTCTTTTCTGACGGATATACCTGCGCGATTTACGTATATCCTGCTGAAGGAGTTTCCTGAAATCATAGACAGTTCCATCCTCTTTTTCGTCCAGCTGCTGTAAGGCTCTGTGTACAATAAAGTATGTTTCGAGTTCATCATAACATGAAGAACAGGATTCTACATGATCCAGAAAATCTTCCAGTTCATCCACAGAAAGTTTATGAGCAATATATTTGTTTACCATTTCTTCAGCTTTTCGACATGTCATACCTGTCATAATAAAACTCCTTAAATTACGGTGGGAACCGGCAGCTTGTAGCCGCAGGTTCCCGAATGTGATAAATAATGATCAGTTTTTGTTATTTAATTCCAAGAATTTTCTTTACAGTTGCAGGCATATCCGGTGCATCTACTACTGTATCATGAAGAACTGGTGCTGTACGGATCTCTTCTACTGCTTTGGGAACTCTGACTCCGGAAAGTTCAGAAAGTGCATCTGCAAGAGAAAAATCATCCATTCCCTGGTATCTGTCAGAAATGGCATCCATTACACTTCTGGTAAATTTATACGGGCTTGCAGTAGAAGCAATCACAGTTGGTGTATGGTCTTCTGTATCGCGAAGATATTTCTGATATACTCCCGCGGCAACAGCAGTATGTGGATCAATTACATAATTGCTGCCATAGTAGGTCGCACTGATAGCTTCCTTTGTTTCACCTTCGCTGCAGTAATTACCATAAAAATCAGCAAGACCTTCTTTCATTTCGTCGGTTATGGTATATTCACCACCCTGGCTGAGTGCCTGCATCAGTTCAGCACATTTTTCTGCGTTTTCGCCTGTAATACGATAAATAAGACGTTCCAGGTTGCTCGAGATCAGAATGTCCATTGAAGGTGACGTTGTAAGGATAAAGTCTCTCTTTCTGTCATATGTACCTGTGCGGAAAAAGTCAAAAAGAACTTTGTTTTCATTGGAAGCACAGATCAGTTTGTTAATCGGAAGTCCCATCTGTTTTGCATAATATGCAGCAAGGATGTTACCAAAGTTACCTGTTGGTACTACAACATTGATTTTGTCACCGGCTTTGATTTTTTTGCGGTAAACAAGTTTGCCATATGCGTAAACATAATAAACAATCTGAGGAACCAGACGGCCGATATTGATAGAGTTTGCTGATGAAAACTGGAATCCTGCCTCATTAAGCTCGGCAGCCAGTTCATGGTCATTGAACATTTTTTTGACAGCTGTCTGGGCATCATCGAAGTTTCCTGTAATTCCGACAACATATGTGTTATCCCCTTTCTGGGTAACCATCTGTTTTTCCTGGATAGGACTTACACCATGTTTCGGATAAAAAACAATAATCTTGGTACCCGGAACATCTGCAAAACCTGCAAGAGCAGCTTTTCCGGTGTCTCCTGATGTTGCAGTAAGAATTACAATATCATTTTTAACCTGATTTTTCTTTGCGGCTGTTGTCATAAGATGGGGCAGAATAGAAAGTGCCATATCTTTGAATGCAATAGTGGAACCATGGAACAGTTCAAGGAAATATGCACCATTTGCTTCATGTAAAGGAGCAATTTCAGTGGTGTCAAATTTATCGTCATATGCATTGGCAATACAGTTTTTGAGTTCTTCCTCTGTAAAATCTGTAAGGAAACGGCTCATTACTTCATATGCTGTTTCCTGATATGTCATTTCTGCAAGTTTCTCAATCGGGGTATCCAGTTTAGGAATATTTGTTGGAACAAAAAGACCTCCATCTTCGGAAAGTCCTTTTAAAATAGCCATAGAAGCTGTTACTTCTTCACCTTTTCCCCTGGTGCTTTTGTAAAATACCTGCATGTATCTTTCCTGCCTTTCTTTACTGATTTCTGCAAACAGTTTACCACAACGTCAGTATACTTGCAAGAAAAAACCCTGCGGAAAACCACAGGGTTTATACTTATTATTGATTTGGATATGTATAAAATTCATGAACGCCATGTCCGAAAAGTCTGGTCAGATTTTTTTCAAACCATTCTATATTTTTCTTTTCAGCGGCAGATTTCTGAATAAAAAACAGTGCACCTTTGGAATAATCAGTTCCTTCAAGAACCTGTCTTACAGCTTCTTTTGTTTCATCTGAAACATTTACCGTATTAATGCTTCCGTCAGCTACCGGTGAAAACTGCGGTACTCCGTTATTATATTCCCAGATCACATCTGTTATATTATCAGGAAACTCAGAATATTTTACTCTGTTCATAATAACATTGGCGACCAGGACTCTTCCTTTCAGATCTTCGGTTCCTGCTTCCGCTTCTACAATTTTCAGAAGATTTTCATAATCTTCGTCAGACATCATTTTTGCTGATGACGACATTGTCATAACCTTGGAATCAAAGGTATCTACAGTTGTTGCCATGGATTCGCTGATATTCATTTCCACAGCATCACTGGTGATCTTCTGAACACGCTGTCCCACAATAACATCTTCGCAGGATGTTCCGATACGATTGACAGTCATTCCGGCAGATGGTGTTCCGCTGACTCCGGATGCCACACCTGCAATTCCTGTCGGCAAATCATAACCGGCATCAGATGTATAGAAAGAACCGCCCTGCAATTCAGACGCAGCATACACCTGTCTCTGCTTTTCGCTGCCCGCGAGCTTAAAACCTCCGGTTACAGTTAATACTGTAATTGCGCATACGCTCAGAGATATAAAACCGCGAAAAGAAGAGTTCCCCTTTCTGTTATTATTCATTTCTCTGTCATGATCATTACCTGCTTTTAAATCAGTTTTCCTCATACTTTAACATTCCTTGCATTTTCATTATGTCTTTTTTTCTTAATTTATTTCTTTTGTAACATTTCTGTAATGCATAGGAAAATTATATTTAATATTGCTCAATATGTCAAGTAAAATTTTCCGAAGCAGATTTTTGTCGGCTAAAACTAAAGTCAGACAAACAGCTGCAATACTGAAATATATCTGTATTATAGCCTGTAACTGAAGATGAGGTCAAACATTTTCGGTCGTAAAAAATCTGTATATTTCGACAGATGAAGACGTTTTATCCTGAGTAACGCAATGCATCAATTGGTTTTTTTCCTGCAGCTTTTCCTGCCGGATACAAACCAAAAAGAACTCCGACTGCTGCTGAAACAAGGAATGAAGTTATATCGAGGATATTGTCGGAAATTCTCGTAAGTATGGAAAAAGGTATGTACCCCTTCAGCATTACTGTACTGCTGTCCTCATCAGAATTAGATTCTGAAAGAATATTTCCATTGCTTACAGAACTGCTGTTGTCTTCCTGCACTACACCTGCTGCAAGAAAAGATTTTCCATTCAGGGCAATTGATTCTCCCGCCACATCTAGCCTGCCAAGCAGCTCAATTGCTGTATCATATGACAGTATGATCACATAAGAATGATTATCCACATCAGCGTTCCTTAAAAATCTTCCGTCCGCAATTTTCAGATTCCCTGTTTTTACTCTACACTCTACACATCAAATGTGTTTTCTTATTGTGTGCTCTGTGAAAGACAAATGAATTATTCTTAATTGAAGCTTAAATTTTCGTCTATTTGTCTAAGGTATTTTGTATACCTGTTTATATTTTGTGGAAAATCATCAATAAATATGTTATTATATATACAAATATAAAAACAACTTCACTGGGAGGAGGAATCTTTATGAGTAAACGTATTATTACGATTAACAGAATGTTTGGAAGCAACGGACGTATTATAGGAAAAGCACTGGCTGATAAAATGGAAATTGGTTTTTATGATAAAGAACTGATTGAAATAGCCGGCAGGAAAAAAAAGATTCCTTACAGTACGCTTGCTGAAGTTGATGAAAAAAAACCAAATGCATGGAATTTTCCGATTGACCATGAAATACAGATCAGTCCGGAACATCGTGTAATGCCCATGAATGATGTCCTCTACGAGCTTCAGCGGGATATTATTCTTTCACTTTCAGACAAAGAAGAATGTGTCATCGTCGGAAGATGTGCAAATCATATTCTCGGAAACAGAGCACTTCGTGTTTTTATTTACGCTCCTTTTGAAACACGGGTAAAGACTATTATGGAACGTCTGGGCAGAGAAGAGAAAAGTGCGCGTAAACTGGTAAAAAGGATGGATAAAGAAAGACGAGCTTATTATGAATTCTTTACAGATGAAAGCTGGCGTGATATGGAACAGTATGATATCTGTATAGACAGCAGTCACTTTTCACAGGATCAGATAGTAAATTTAATTATGGAAGCTGCTGACAGATGACTTGATATTAAACAAGGAGAGGTGTAAACACACCTCTCCCGCTTTTTTATTTTGTGATATATTCTTTAAGAAATTCGTATATCTGCTGTTCTGTTGGGGGACATCCTTCAAGGTGACATTTAAAATTACGGGTACAGTGCCCTACACCAAGTTCTCCTGTCTTGCCCCGATACCCCTGACCAATACAGATCTTTTCCCGCAATTTTTCGAGAAGTCCGTCCTGCTTCAGCATATCGAGTGCAGGAATCAGATATCCATAACATGCACTGCATGAATCTACTGCTTCTACTGCATCAGCAAGTTCTACAACCTTCTGGCGTTTCGGAACATTTACCTGCAGGTTTTCACCACACACACGGATGTCTGCTTTACTGATATCCGAACAGCCGACCCCGAGTCTTTCAGCAAGTCCTACATAAGGTACTTCAGATACATCATAATGCAGCATATCACATACATAAGCATCTACAAGGACAGGATCTACAGCTGTCAGAATTCTATTCATAACGACCGGATTTCCTCCGTCTTCAAAATCAAGATCACCGCATATATTGTCGATCACAATAAAATCCTGGTGAATTCCTGTATTCAGATGAGCAATGGGTTTATGAAGTCCCATTGAATGAAAATGTCTCTTTTCAGAGTTTGGGATAAGTCCTTTCATGTTTTTGAGTGCACAGGTGATCTTGGTCTGGCAGTGTCCTTTGAGGACCGGAACATTAATCAGGAAATCAATGTCTTTTACACTGTCACAAATTTTGAGCTGAAGACCTTTGCAGTCTTTTGAAAAACTTTTATCTTTCTGGGTATCATGAAAAACAACGTCATAATCGTCACAGATCTGCTGATATCCACATACTTTGTATACATCAGAAGTTCTGTCACCCACCCATGATCCTTCCAGAATCATCATATTACGGAATCCGTTTTCTTTCAGGTATTCCAGAATTCCCGCAATGATCTCCGTATGTGTAGTTGCCCCGTTGGAAGGAGCTGAAGCCGATACCATATTCGGTTTGATGCCAATACGGAGACTACGGTCTCCGATCATATCTGCAAGTTCGCTTTCAGCAAGCAATTCTTTTGTCATTTTTTTGTATTCTGTGCCGCTTTTGATAAAAATCTGATTTCTTTTCACAATAATTTATCTCCTAGTCTTATAACTTTGAAAGTAGGAAAAATCAGTATCTGATTTTATGTGTTTCCCCTTTCAGGTATCTGTATTTAATATAATGAAGTAATTTTTCTTCTCCATGATCATTCAGAATCCGGAGCAGGGCTTCCAGTTCCTTTTTGGTCTGTGGATGAATGAACCACAGTTTTTCTTTGCTCTTGAGAAAATATTCAAGAGGCTGACTCTGATTATATGAATCTCCCTGATAATTTTTTGAAGCACTGATTCGATCCATAACCATCTCTGCAACGTATTTGCGCGGCATCTGTGCTCCCATTATCGGCTGTTCGCTATTCAGTGAATAATCTACCCAATGTTCAAAATGATGTTTATTTCTGCCTTTGTGATGGAGCCAGGAGGTTGAAACACCTATATCTTCTCTCTCTGCGTTATTTGGACTTCTTGTCCCCTGATAATATTTACAGCCAACCAGGAATTCTGTCGGTGAATATTTGGACAGATCATGAAGAAGCCCCTGTTTATATAATCCAATTCTGAAACAATATTTCATTACCAGAAGTTTATGCTTTGTGATCGTTTTGAAGTGCAGCCATGGATGCATCCTTCTGTTCCTCCTGTTCTGCAATCAGTACAACTATTGTCCGCGGACTGATCTGTATAGATTTTTTAAACTCTTCTGTTCCTTCCTTGAACCACAGGTCTTCTGCCTGTTCTGATGTATCTGCATATTTTTTCCATACCATATGTTCAGGAAGATTTGGAAGTGCGATGCTTCTGGTTTCCCAGTGAAAATTATATCCAACATAAATAAAATCATCCGGTGAGCCATCTTTTCTGACAGCGTATTCTCCACAATACATCACGCCAAGAAGTCTGCTGGTATTTTCTGTATTAAGATACCAGGCTCTTTCGCCATGGAATGAAATATCAGGAAATCCCTTTGCCATGTAGTCCACGCCCCGCATTTCACTTTTCATATGGAGGATGGGATGTTCTTTTCTGAACGCAATAGCTTTCTTTACAAAAGAAAACAGCAACGGATTCTTTTTCATTGCTTTCCAGTCTGTCCAGCCCGTAGGGTTATCCTGGCACCAAGCGTTATTATTTCCTTCCTGAGAATTACCAAATTCATCACCACTGTAGATCATAGGCGTTCCCTGACTGAGCAAAAGCATGAGAAATGCATTCCTAAGCTGCTGTTCTCTCATTTTACGGACAGCCTGTTTGCGCGTAAAACCTTCTACACCACAGTTCCAGGAGTAATTATAATCACTGCCATCGTGATTACCCTCACCGTTTGCCTCATTATGACGATAATTATAAGAAACTGTATCATAAAGAGTAAACCCATCCTGACTTGCCATATAATTAACTGTTCCGAAATTTCCGACATTTCTTCTGATGTGAAATTCAGCTCCCTGAACCATTCCCTCATCACTTTTAAGAAAACGTCGCATATCCTGCTGGAATCCTGTCTGATATTCGGCGAGCATATTGGAAGAATCCGGATTTCCGGAAATATTCATAAATATTTTCTTTGTTCCATAAAGAATATGATCTTCGTTTATAAGCTGCTGCGGAACACCATCACCTATCAGGTGAAAACCATCTACATGATAAAACATCTTCCAGAACCATATTGCCTGAAGTGCATAAAGAGGTGCTATATCTTCAGGAAAATACATTTCCATTATACATTCGATTCCTGCTTCATGCATGGCTCTGATCATATCACGAAATTCATTTTCAGAGTCTGAAGTTGCACAGTAAGATTTCTTGGGTGCGAAATAGAAACCTGAAACATAGCCCCAGTAATTTACTCTGTCTTCCTGCTGTTTACGGATAATAAATCCGTTTTCATTTGAGGCAGAAGAAATTTCACAGAATTCATAGGCAGGCATAAGTTCAATAACATTAACACCCAGCTCTTTCCAGTACGGAATCATTTCTGTAAGCCCTGCGAATGTCCCTCGTTTTTTATGTGTGATACGTGCCTGTTTTGTGTATCCACGTACATGAACCTTATAAATAACAGCTTCATTATAGGGAATCTGTGGGAGAATATCCCCTTTCCAGTCATATGCTTCACTGTTAAGAAAAGAACAGCGAATCTGATGTTCATCTTCCTGATTAGTCAATACACCAAATTTCTCTCTTCCCATGATTCCATAAGCACATGGATCCTGAACAATTTTTCCGTTAATTCTGAAATTATATTCGAATTTTTTATCATTAAAGTCGTTCAGTAACATGGCACAACGCTTTCCTGTACGCATGGAATTGTCAAATGGAAGTTCTCTGAATGGAACTCCCCCACCTTTCCTATAAAGCACAAGCGCAGCCTTTGCTTCCACCGGCACTTCCAGAGCAAAATTCATCCCTGCAGGAACTCTGTTTGCCCCAAGAATTACAGGATTTCCCTTACAGACAGCAAAACTGACATGTTTATCCATAATAAATATCTCCTTTGCTCTTTGTTAGTCTGTCTTTACAGGCAGTTCCATATCTATTTCCACCGGACAGTGATCAGAGCCCAGAATTTCTGTATGGATTTTGGCATCCTGAAGACAGTCTTTCAGAGAAGCTGAAATCAGAAAATAGTCTATCCTCCATCCTGCATTTTTTTCTCTGGCCTTAAATCTGTAGGACCACCAGGAGTAAATTCCTTCTTTGTCAGGATAAAAATAACGGAAAGTATCAATAAAGCCATTTTCAAGAAGTCTTGAAAAACAGCTTCTTTCTTCATCAGTAAAACCTGCATTTTTACGATTGGTTTTTGGATTTTTCAGATCAATCTCCTTATGAGCCACATTCAGATCTCCGCAACAGATAACAGGTTTCATTTTCTGGAGTTTCAAAAGATAATCAAGGAAATCTTTTTCCCACAGCATCCTGTAATCAAGCCTTTTAAGTTCACTCTGTGAGTTTGGTGTATATACAGTTACAAAATAGAAGTTTGGAAATTCCAGTGTAATTACTCGGCCCTCTTTGTCGTGTTCCTCAATTCCAAGTCCATATAAAACAGAAAGCGGTTCTTCCTTTGTAAAAATTGCAGTTCCCGAATAGCCTCTTCTGTTTGCATAATTCCAGTACTGGTAATATCCCGGCAGATTCAGTTCAACCTGTCCCTGTTGACATTTTGTTTCCTGAACACAGAAAATATCTGCTTCCAGTTCCTGAAATCGCTCTTCAAATCCCTTTGCGATGCATGCTCTGATTCCATTTACATTCCATGAAATAAATTTCATTATTAATCTCCTTCAAATAAATAAATGCATAATTTTATTATACATGATTCTTCTGACAGATAAAACAAATTTTTTTATTTTCTGATTGCCTCTTCTATCTTCTTGTATTTAAGATACAATTCTGATAAAATATTAATATTACTGTTACTGCTGATGAAGCACATAAAACAGGCATATTACTAATTCTAAAGTGAGGAAATAACTATGAGCGATGAATTTATAAGTGCAAAATGTTCTCCCAGCGACTGCGCAACCTGTGGGGAAAATTGCAGCGGATCTTCCGTCAACGAGCACAACACGATTACTCTTACTCTGGAAGATGACACAGAGGTAGAATGTGCAATCCTGACAGTATTCCCAGTAGATGAGAAGGAATATATGGCTCTTCTTCCGCTGGACGAAAACGGTCAGAATCAGGCTGGTGAAGTTTATCTTTATTCTTTTGCCCGTACCGAAAAAGGCGATCCTATTTTAAGCAATATTGAAAGCGATGATGAATATGCTAAGGCAGCCCAGGCATTTGATATTGTTCTTGATAATGCACGTAAAGCTGAGGCAGCCGGTGAGCCACTGGAATAATATATAATTAGTCATTGTTACACAAGAAAACGGAGCAGTTAGTTTACAAATAAACTGACTGCTCCGTTTTAAATGTCAAAGTATGCAAGAGAAGCTGCCAGTGGCAGGTTCTCTGTATTTTATTTTGTAGTACTTCCAAATCCGCCATTACGTATTCCGTCAGCACTGTCATCCACAGTTATACCATATTCAACAAAAATCCCCTGCATAAAACCTGTACCTGCTGGAATTTCTACAGTTTTTCCCTCGTTACTGTCATTTGTGATCTTTGCAAAGATATGCCCCTCATTATCAGAATAGAAATAATCACTGTCAATGATACCTACTGTATTATTCAACTGAAGACGATATTTAAACCCCAGTCCACTGCGTGGATAACATTTTAAAACCCAGTCCTGCTCCATTTCCACACGGATACCCGTAGGAATTTTAGCTGCTTCACCAGGTTTTAGAACGACATCTACAGGGCTGAAAAAGTCATATCCGGCACTTCCTGAAGTTGCCCGTACCGGAAGTTTGATTCTATTGTAAATAGTCCTGATATCAGATTCTGAAGTTCCAGGAAAATTGTCAATCCAGTCTTCTGTGAAACGTGTTTCACTTACTTTATGAAATTTTGCTATTCTTCTCAAAATTTTCCTCCTGTATATCTGTTTTCAGATATATAGTTAACTGGCATGTAATATGATCCTGCCTTCTCTGAGTGTTGCAGGAACATCGATAACACGCTGATTTGATGATCCTTTCCATTTCAGGCTGATATCCTTCTGTTCCACCACGAATTCTCCATCTACGCATACATCAAGGTAGCGTATGATCTCTTCATGGCTGATTTCTTCCCATACAGAACCTGTATAAAGCCAGATTGTTTTGTCCGGATATTTCTCACGGATTTTCTTTGCAAGTCGTGTAACAGCTGAAATATTGGAAGGATGAAGAGGATCTCCTCCTGAAAAAGTAATTCCGCTTATATAATCTTTTTCAAGCTCTGTAAAAATCTCATTTTTCTCTTTTTCTGTGAACGGAAGGCCTCCATTAGGATCCCAGGTAACAGGATTCTGGCATTCCCGGCAGCAATGATTGCAGCCGGCAACCCAGAGAACAACTCTCAGGCCATCACCATTGAGCATGTCATCCTTTGTTATATTGTGATATCTCATAATTTTTATGCTTCTTTCGGTACATCCTTCATGCTGAAGCTGATTCTGCCCATTTTATCCTTTCCAAGGCAGATAACTTTAACTTTGTCACCAAGTGTGAGAACATCTTCAACATGATTGATTCTGTGATCACTGATCTTGGAAATGTGTACCATTCCCTCTTTTCCAGGTGCAAATTCTACGAATGCTCCAAATTCCTTAATGCTTACAACAGTACCTTCAAAGATCTGTCCTGCTTCAAAATCAGTAGCAATCGTTCTGATCATTTTTGAAGCTTCATCCATTGCATGCTGATCTACACCACAGATGGATACTGCACCTTCGTCTGTAATATCAATCTGAACACCTGTACGCTCGATGATTGCATTTATAGTCTTTCCTCTCTGGCCTACAACATCACCAATTTTCTGAGGATCGATCTGGATCTGAATGATTTTCGGTGCGTATTTGTTTACATGCTCACGAGGCTGTGCAATACATTTTTCCATAACTTCTGAAAGAATATACTCTCTCGCTTCTTTTGTTCTGCGAATAGCTTCTTCAACAATATTTCTTGTAAGACCATGAATCTTGATATCCATCTGGATAGCTGTGATACCATCATGTGTACCTGCCACCTTAAAGTCCATATCTCCGAAAAAGTCTTCCAGACCCTGAATATCAGTCAGAACAATATAGTCATCATCTGTTGCACCTGTTACCAGACCACAGGAAATACCTGCAACCGGTTTATGAATAGGTACACCAGCCGCCATCAGAGACATGGTAGATGCACAGATACTTGCCTGAGATGTGGAACCGTTGGACTCAAATGTTTCAGAAACAGTACGAATTGCATATGGGAACTCTTCTACTGACGGAAGAACCGGAACAAGAGCTCTTTCTGCCAGCGCACCATGTCCGATTTCTCGACGTCCCGGTCCTCTGGATGGTTTTGTCTCTCCAACAGAATAGGATGGGAAATTGTAGTGATGCATATATCTCTTGGAAGTTTCAAACTCATCAAGTCCGTCAATTCTCTGTGCTTCGGAAAGAGGTGCAAGAGTTGTAACTGTACAAATCTGTGTCTGTCCACGTGTGAACATTGCAGAACCATGAACTCTCGGAATGATATCTACTTCTGCTGCCAGCGGACGAATCTGTGTGATCTGACGTCCGTCAGGACGTTTGTGATCTTTCAGGATCATTTTACGTACAGTCTTTTTCTGATACTGATAAACTGCTTCTCCAAGCACAGCCAGCCATTCCTCATTATCTGCAAATGCAGCCTGAAGTTTTTCAGTGATCTCACGGATGTTTGCCTCTCTTGTCTGTTTGTCATCACTGAATACAGCAACTTCCATTTCTTCCGGAGGTACGATTTTACGAATCGCATCAAAAAGTTCTTCCGGAACTGCACAGGAAGCGTAAAGATGTTTTTCTTTACCACATTCTGCAACGATTTTATCAATAAAACGAATAATCTCCTGGTTTACATCATGAGCTTTATAAATAGCCTCAATCATGGTATCTTCCGGAATCTCATTTGCTCCGGCTTCGATCATGATAACTTTTTCTCTTGTAGATGCAACAGTCAGCTGAAGATCAGAAAGTTCTTTCTGTGCCAGAGACGGGTTAATAATAAATTCTCCGTCAATCATACCAATCTGTGTTGTTGCACACGGTCCGTCAAACGGAATATCAGAAATGCAGGTTGCAATAGAAGAACCAAGCATTGCCGGGATCTCCGGATTACATTCAGGATCTACAGACATTACCATGTTTACAAGTGTAACATCATTTCTGTAATCCTTAGGAAACAATGGACGCATTGGACGGTCAATTACACGTGAAGTAAGGATCGCATGTTCACTTGCTTTTCCTTCTCTTTTGTTAAATCCACCTGGAATCTTGCCTACTGCATACATTTTTTCTTCATATTCAACACTGAGCGGAAAGAAATCGATTCCTTCTCTTGGTTCTTTGGATGCTGTTGCTGTAGAAAGCACAGTTGTATCACCATAATGCATAAGAGCAGCGCCATTTGCCTGTTTAGCCACACGACCAATATCTACAGTCAGTGTTCTTCCGGCTAATTCCATAGAATAACTTTTGTACATATTCTTTCTCCTTTTTATAAATTAACATGATCAGAAGCCCGAAACAACTGAAAAAACCATTCTCTCCGAATGGGCTTTTCAGTAGTCTCGGATATAACTTCTGTCTGTCTTTAACTTAAAAACGGGGCGGATGGTGATCCGCCCCTTCCGCATACTAATTATTTTCTTAAACCTAATTTTTCAATCAGTGCACGGTATCTTTCGATGTCAGTTTTCTTCAGGTATGCCAGAAGTCCACGTCTCTGTCCAACCATCTTCAGCAGACCACGTCTGGAATGATGATCTTTGTGATGTGTCTGTAAATGCTCTGTAAGTTCCTGAATTCTTGCTGTAAGAACTGCAACCTGTACTTCCGGTGAACCTGTATCACCCTCGCATCTTGCATATTCTTTCATGATTGCCTGTTTTTTTTCTTTTGAAATCATTGTGATTTCCTCCTTAAATATTATTATTAATGAACCGCCGCACATTAGGAAACGGTTGGAGATTCCAATTTCTGAATGTGGGCTGAATTACACCTCAAATAGTATAGCATAAAACAATTCCTGTGTAAACAGCTTATTTTATTTTTTAAATATCCTTCCGGGCTTCTTCAATATCCTTTTGAATCTGCTGCTTCAGAGCTTCAAATGATGAAAACTTATGTTCTGGGCGGAGAAATCTGTGGAAGTTTACCACGCATTCTTTTCCATAGAGATTTTCATCACATGCAAACAGAAATGTTTCAACACCGAGGAAATTTTCCCCCACAGTTGGTTTATAACCTACATTTGTAATTCCCCTGAATGCTTTTTTTTCAAATATTGAAGTAGTTACATAAACACCGTTTGGCGGCATCAGCTTCTTAGCAGAAGGAATCAGATTCGTTGTCGGAAAAAAATTTTTATGTCCAAGCCCCCTGCCATGCTCTACTGTACCGGTCACAAAAAAATCTCTTCCCAGAAGCTCCGAGACTTTTTTCATGTTTCCTCTGTTCAGTTCTTCTCTGATAAAAGTACTGCTTATCTTACGGTTTCCATTCATTTCTTTCGGGATAACTCTTGCTTCATAGGAATATTTTCTGCCATATTCTTCAAGAAGTTCAGGAGTTCCCTTTCGTTCAAAACCGAAGCGATAGTCTTCACCAACCACCACACAGGCTGCACGAAGATCTCCCACCAGTATCTGACGTATAAACTGTTCTGCCTTTATATGCCTTAACTTTTCATCCAGCGGACATTCCAACAGAATATCGACACCCATCTCAGAAAGTATTTTTTTTCTTTCTTCTTTCGTGAAGATGGATTTTTTACCGGAAGCAAAGGCAAGGACTACAGCCGGTGTATTATTTTCTTTTTTGTATTGTAATATTTCTTCTATCAGTTTTCTGTGTCCGCGGTGAATCCCGTCAAACTTTCCAAGTGTAACCGCACAACTGGACAGATCAGGAAACTGACCATTGATTTCCACATATTCCATATGTCACTCCTGCATACCAAAAAGTATGCTGCTGTCCGTATTCTTTCATTTTTAAAGAAACATTTTTACAGGCTGATATATGTTTCGGCCCGAATTCCACTGATATATTCCAACAAAAATTCCCTCGCTGTTACACATCCGTATCCAGCCTTTCCTGTGCTGTTCTTTTATAACAGTAGGCGGCAGACCGTTTCCATTCAAAAGAAGACGGTCACCATATCTGTCACAGCATATACGTGGATAATCTTTCAGCACTTCCTCTATGGAAATCACAGAACCTTCGATAGTCCCTTCACTCATTTTTTCACTGACCTGATCCAGTGTAAGGCTCTCTTCCAATGTAAAATTCCCCGATCTGGTTCTAAGAAGATCTTCCATACAACCACCGCATCCAAGACGATTACCAATATCATTGCAGAGTGTACGAATATAAGTTCCTTTGCTGCAGGTGACAGAAAAACGTACAAGCGGAAGACAGATTTCCTTTATTTCGATGGAATGGAAAAATACAGTTCGTGCCTTACGCTCAACAGTTTTGCCTTCTCTGGCAAGTTCATAAAGTTTTCTGCCATCAACTTTGATGGCTGAATACATAGGTGGTATCTGCTGCTGTTCTCCCAGAAAAGATTTTATGACACTACGTACCTCATCTTCTGTCACATCTACCGGACTCTCTTTCATGGTTTTTCCCGTCATATCCTGCGTATCTGTTACAATTCCCAGATGAAGTAAAGCTTCATATGTTTTTTCTTTTTCTGTAAGAAGATCCACAAGTCTGGTTGCTTTTCCCAGAACTACAGGCAAAACTCCCTCTGCCTGGGGATCAAGAGTACCCGTATGACCGATTTTTTTCATATGAAGAATACCTCTCAGTTTTGCCACAACATCATGAGAGGTATAATCCTTTTCTTTTTTTATTACAAGAACACCATCTAACATTGCTTAGGTTCCTCACAGAACTGTTTTTCAATTTCAGCAGTAATATTATTGATCACATCGTACATGGATCCCTGAAGATCGCAGCCTGCAGCCCGTGTATGTCCTCCACCGCCGAAAAATACAGCAATCTGACTTACATCGATTTTTCCATTGGAACGAAGCGATACTTTAAATGTCTGAGTTTCTGTCTCATAGAGGAAAATAGCCACTTCCACTCCTCTGGTCAGTCTCAGCTGACTGACAATACCATCAAGATCAGAACCTTCAACACCATAAAAATCCATATCTTTTCTGCGAAGATATCCAACAATACATTTACCATTCTGAAGAAGAATGCTTTCTGCAAGGACACGCCCCATTACCTGGTTCTGAAGATATGTTTTCTGATAAAAGGATTCATCAATAATTTTGTTGAAAGGAATTCCTGTTTTCATCAGTTCACCGGCAATACGCATAGTCTCCGGTGAAGTTGATGAATACTGGAACACGCCGGTATCATGAATCATTCCTGTATATATGGCTGTTGCAATAGGAAGTGTAACTTTCTGTGGGTCAAGAATTCCGTAAAGAACCTCACAGCAGGAACTTATCTCTCCTTGTATATGATTCTCATCAGCAAAACCAGGATTGCTGATATGATGATCAATACATACTGTCCTGGAAGCTTTTTCAAACAGATCTCCTGCGAGTGCAATTCTGTCTCTTGCGCTGACATCGCAGGTAATAAAAAGATCATATCTGATATCTTCTTTTATTTCTGTCTTAATATCATCTATCCTGTCAATATGTCCGAATATCGGCTTTGGATTATCCAGATATACGTCCACATCAATTTCAGGAAAGTAGGTTCTGATATAAAGATACAGAGCCATACAGGAACCGACACAGTCACCATCTGGTCTGATATGCCCGCCGATTCCCACAGTTTTCACATTTTCCAGTACCTCTGCAATATTTTTCATGACTACCTCTCTTACTTTGTAACTCTTTTTACAAAACTGAATAAAAAGTTACCTTACTCTTCCTCCGGTTTCCTGTTAGAAGCGTCTTTTCTGGCCACATCATCAATAAGCTTTGACATATTAACACCATATTCAATGGATTCATCCAGAATAAAACGAATTTCCGGTGTATTTCTGAGATTCAGATTTCGTGCAAGTTCACGTCTGATATAACCCTCAGCGCGGGAAAGCCCTGCAATAGTGGCTTCCTTTGCTTCGCGGTTTCCAAGCACACTGATATATGCCTTACATGTTTTTAAGTCAGGAGCTACTTCTACAGCCATAACCGAAGTCATTGGGTGAATACGTGGATCTTTGATCTCATTACGGATAATAGTACTCAGTTCTTTCTGAACTTCACCATTGATCCTTGTATTCTTAATGCTGTTTTTTCTCATTTATAATTCTCTCCTATCTCGGAACTTCAACCATGATATAGGCTTCTACGCGGTCTTCTTCTTTAAGGTCATTAAATCCGTCAAATACAAGACCACATTCATATCCTGCCTTGACTTCCTTAACATCATCTTTGAAACGTTTCAGAGATGCAAGTTCACCTTCAAAGATCTGCTCGCCTTCTCGTGTAATACGTACTTTACAGTTTCTCTGGAACATACCATCCAGAACATAACTTCCGGCAATGGTTCCTACTCCGGATGCTTTAAACAGCTGACGCACCTCCGCATGTCCGATCACTTTCTCTTCGTAAACAGGATCAAGCATTCCCTTCATGGCAGCTTCCACATCTTCAATTGCCTGATAAATGACTTTGTAGAGTCTGAGATCAACGCCTTCCTGATCAGCAAGCTGTTTTGCCATTGCATCAGGGCGGACATTAAATCCGATAATAATGGCATTGGAAGTTGCTGCAAGAGAAACATCAGATTCATTAACAGCACCAACGCCACCATGAATTACACGTACAATAACTTCATCATTAGAGAGTTTTGTGAGACTCTGTTTAACAGCCTCTACAGAACCCTGAACATCTGCTTTGACAATGATCGGCAGTTCTTTGAGATCACTTGCCTGAATCTGATCAAACAGATTATCAAGAGAAAGTTTGCCTTTCGTTTCTTCAAGAAGATGTTTCTTATTTTCTGTAACAAAGGTTGCAGCAAAGTTTTTGGCATCTTTGTCACTTGGGAATGCCATAAGAATCTCACCGGCATTAGGAACATCGCCAAGACCAAGAATTTCTACAGGTGTGGACGGACCGGCCTCTTTTACTCTTCTTCCACGGTCATCCATCATTGCACGTACTTTACCGCTGCATGCACCGGCTGCAATAAAGTCACCTACATGAAGTGTACCTTTCTGAACAAGTATTGTAGCAACAGGGCCTTTGCCTTTATCCAGCTGAGCCTCAATAACAAGACCTCTGGCAGCTCTGTTCGGATTTGCCTTCAGTTCAAGAACTTCTGCAGAAAGCAGTATCATTTCAAGCAGTGTATCAATACCTTCTCCTGTATGAGCGGAAACCGGTACAAAGATAGTACTTCCACCCCAGTCTTCCGGAATAAGTTCATATTCAGAAAGTTCCTGTTTAACTCGTTCAACATTTGCACTTGGTTTATCGATCTTATTGATTGCAACAATAATTTCAACTCCGGCAGCTTTTGCATGGCTGATAGCTTCCACGGTCTGAGGCATAACACCATCATCAGCAGCTACAACAAGTACGGCAATGTCAGTAGAATTTGCACCACGCATACGCATAGCTGTAAATGCTTCATGTCCGGGTGTATCAAGGAATGTAATCTTCTGACCGTTAATTTCAACAACAGAAGCACCTATATGCTGTGTAATACCACCTGCTTCACCTCTTGTTACATGTGTATCACGGATTGCATCGAGAAGAGATGTTTTACCATGGTCAACGTGTCCCATAACACATACAACCGGCGGTCTGGAAACCATAGTAGACTCATCTTCCTCTTCTTCTTTAAGAAGTTCACCGATAACGTCTACTTTTTCTTCTGGTTCTGCAATAATATCATAATCAAGAGCAATTTCCTGAGCTTTTTCGAAATCAATTTCATGGTTTACTGTAACCATGGTTCCTTCAAGGAAAAGTTTCTTAACAATAACGGACGGTTGCATTTTCATTGCTTCTGCCAGTTCACGGATTGTCATTTTTTCCGGAAGTGTAATTTCTTTCACTTCAGGTTTCTTTTCTTCCTGTTTAGGTTGAGGAGTAGGTTTCTGAAGAGCTTTCGGAATTCTGGAAAGATTCTTTCTGCCGCCCTGGTTTGGTCTGTTATGTCCTGCACCTGAGGATTTATCAAAATCTTTCTTTTTGTTCTTATTCTCTCTGTCACGCTCTCTTTTGCTGTCTTTGGATGTTTTGGTCAGTTCCGGAGTAAATACTGTATCATCATTTCTTCTGTTTCCCGGACGCTGTCCCCCACGATTACCGGCAAAACGATTATCATTCCTGCCGTCAGGTCTTCCCTGACCGCCCTGCGGACGTCCCTGACCCTGTGGTCTGTTCTGACCCTGGCCTCTCATTGGTCTGTTGCCGCCTTCGCCCTGGCGCTGTCCCCCACGATTACCGGCAAAACGGTTATCGCTTCTGCCATCAGGTCTTCCCTGGCCGCTCTGCGGACGTCCCTGACCCTGTGGTCTGTCATAATTATTTCTTCTGTCTCCTCCACGGAAATCACGGTTTCTGTTGTCTCCTCGATTATCCTGACGACCGTCTCTGTTAAATTCTCTGTTCTGGGTCTGACGGTTCTGATTCTGATAACGGTTATTATTTCCGTTTCCGTTCTGTTCCTGCCGCTGAGGTCTTGCCTGAGACTGAACTGCCGGTTTAACTTCCGGTGTTTTCATTTCAGCTGGTTTTTTTGCAGGTTCCTGAATTGCCGGTTTTGCCTCAGCAACAGGTTTCTTTGCAGGAGCCGGTTCCTGTGTGACTGCTTTCTTTACAGGTTCGGCTACAGGTTTTCTGGTTGCTTCAGAAGTTGCTGTCTGCGGCTTCTGAGGAGCTTTTGCAGCCGGTTTTTTATCTGCTGCAGGACGTTTCGGTCTGTTTTTACCACCGTCACTGGCATTCTGTGCATGATATACACGAATAATATTTTTTTTCTTTTTAGGAGCCTCCGTTTTTTCTGCGTCTGGCTTTGCTGTTACCATCTTTTCATCTTTATCCACCTTGGTAATCTGCTCCTTTCCCTTTTGTAATGTATTTGATTTAACTGATCTGATTTTTGGCACACTGTTTCCTCCTTCAGGACAATGAATCAACAGTTCAGATGCTGACACTTTCCGGTGTCTGGCCTTCTGTCTCAAGCTGTTTCAACAATGCTTTGGCAAAGTTTTCATCCTGTACGGCAAGGCTGGCACGAAATTCTTTTCCGCAGAATTTCCCCAGCTCTTCTTTGTCTGCTAAGACAAAACAGGGTACCTCGTAATAATCACACATATTCTGAAATTTCTTTTTTGTATTGTCGGAAGCATCTCCTGCAACCAGTACAAGGAAACCTCTTCCTGATTTTACTGATTTTTCTGTAGAGAATTCTCCGCTTACGATCTTTCCCGCCTTCGTTGCAAGTCCGATCAGTGACAAAACTTTATTTGTTTTTTTCAATATTCATTAACTCCTTTTTCAGGTCTTCATAGACCTCTGCCGGAACAGCTGTCTTCAGTGATCTCTCAAGGCCATGATTTTTGACAGCCTTCTCAAGACAGTCCTGTGAAAGACATACATATGCACCTCTTCCGTTTTTTCGTCCGGTGGCATCCAGCTGAATTTCATTTTCCGGTGTACGAATCACCCGGATCATTTCTTTTTTACTTTTCATTTCTCTGCATCCGGTACACTGACGCAGAGGAGTCTTGGATTTTGTTTTCATAGAATTACTCTTCTGTATAGCTGAAATCAAAGAAATCAATAGCATCTGATGTTTCTTCTTCTGTCTCTTCTGATTCTTCTGAGTCTTCAATTGCTTTAGTTTCTGCAGGTGCTTCCTCAAAATTTTCTTCTTCAGCTTCTCCTGACGGCTCTTCTACAGTTTCTTCAGCTGTTCCTTCCTCGCTGTATTCTTCTTCATCATAATATTCTTCATCTTCATCATAATCATACAGCTCACCGGATTCTCTTGCCTGAGTTTCACTCTTGATATCAATCTTAAATCCTGTAAGACGTGCAGCAAGTCTTGCATTCTGTCCTTCTTTGCCGATTGCAAGTGAAAGCTGATAATCCGGAACAACAACCAGAGCTGTTTTTTCGTCCGGATCTGCCATAACAGCAATAACTTTCGCTGGACTCAGCGCATTTTCAATAAAGATTGCCGGGTTTTCATCCCAGTTAATGATATCAATCTTTTCGCCATTCAGTTCTTCTACGATAGAATTAACTCTGGCACCGTTCATGCCGACACATGCTCCGACAGGATCCACATCAGGATCATTGCTCCATACAGCAATCTTTGTACGGGAACCTGCTTCACGTGCAATACTCTTGATTTCCACAGTGCCGTCTTTAACTTCAGCAACTTCTGATTCAAAAAGACGTTTGACAAGCCCCGGGTGAGTTCTGGATACCATAATTCTCGGCCCTTTAGGTGTATCTTTTACTTCAAGGATATATACTTTGATTCTCTGGGTTGGCTGGAATTCTTCGCCACGAACCTGTTCGTTTTCACTGAGGATACCATCAGCTTTGCCAAGATTTACGCTGACATTTCTGCCCATAACTCTCTGCACAATACCTGTAACAACTTCTTTTTCTTTGCCATAGTACTGGTCAAAAAGAACTTTTCGTTCTTCTTCACGGATTTTCTGCAGGATAACATTCTTCGCATTCTGTGTTGCAATACGGCCAAATTCTTTGGAATGGATTTCTACTTTGATCGTATCTCCCAGTTCTGCATTTGTGTTTATTTTCTGTGCATCTACAAGTGAAATCTCAAGTGCTGGATCTTCTACAAATTCCTTAACCTCACGTTCAGCATAAACGCTGAAATCACAGGTCTCCGGATTTATTGTAACATGCACGTTATCAGCTTTTCCGAAGTGGTTTTTGCAAGCCTGGATCAGGGACTGTTCAATTGCACCCAGCAGAGTATCCTTGCTGATATTTTTTTCTTTTTCCAGGATATCCAGTGCCTCCATTAACTCTTTGTTCATTTTTTTCTTTTCCTCCTAAAATTCTATTGCCAGCCGAATCAGGGCAATGTCTTTTTTATCAAATGTGCGTAATGTTCCATCCTCATCAATTGTGACGCTGTTATCATCATATGCATGCAGAACTCCGCAGAATTCCTTTTGTTTTTCTACAGGGCGGTAGGTACGAATCTCTACAAGTTTTCCCATACTTCTGATAAAATCTTTTTCTTTTTTCAGAGGTCTGTCAAGACCCGGTGAACTGATTTCCATAATATAACTGTCTTCTATAAAATCATCTCTGTCCAGTTCATCACTGAATGCACGGCTTATAGCCTCACAGTCATTTACAGTGATTCCGCCCGGTTTATCAATATAGCCTCGCAGATACCAGTTTCCTGCTTCTTTTACATACTCAACATCAACCAACTCAAATCCGGCTGCCTCAACAATAGGAGCAAGCATGGCTTCTGCCTTTTTTTCGTATTCTTCACGTCTGCTCATCATTTCCACCTGCCTTTCGCACATTCGGACCATTCTCGCAAAAAGAGTGGACCGAAGTCCACTCTTACGTTGTCCGTTATCATGTTACCCATATTCTAGCACCTTCCCATAGGAAAAGCAAGGATTTTTTAATTTTATCCGCTATATTCTGGGTTTGACGCCTTTTGTGTCACGTTTTGCAAGTCTTACCTTGTTCAGGGAATAATCTTTGTCATGATAGCTGATCGTATATTCCTGGTGTGCTGCAAGAAGGTATGCATGTTCAAGATAATCTTCGTCTCCAAGTTTCATTCCTCTTACACCAATGGCTGTTTTTTTCATTGTTGAAATTTCCTGTTTGGTAAAACGAAGGAAATAACCACCCTGGCTTTGAAGGACTACCTGTTCCATCTCGGATGCACTTCCGATAAAGATAAGTTCATCATCTTCTGCAAGTTTTGTAGAAGCAATGGTTCTTTTGGAAACATCAAATTCAGCGCCTGCAACCAGTTTGCACATTGAAGTTCTGGTCACAAAAAGAAGCATATCTTTCCGGATCTGGCTGACCGGTGCAACATAAAGCATACGTTCCTGACTGCTGTCATATTTACAGAGGTTGTCAGCAGGAATTCCCTTGTCTCTGAAACGTACCAGCGGGATATCCGCTGCTTTCACTGTATGCATCTTACCTATGTCCGTAAAGATGCATATTTTATCTGTATTCATACAGGTAAAAATATGGCGGTTCTCACTGTTTGCAGCTTCTTTATTTCTCTCATAGGCACTCTTGTCGATCAGTTTCACATATCCGAAACGATCCATCAGGAAGCAGACTTCCGTCTCTTCCATCTTCTTTTCTTCATAAACAGCTTCTTCAGCATTTTCAATGGATGTACGACGTTTGCTTCCATATTCTTTTTTGATGGCATCCAATTCTCTGATAATAACTGCTGACATGGAATCGTAATTATCCAGAATATCTTTGTACAGTGCAATATTTTTCATTGTTTCCTGATATTCTGCCTGAAGAGCTTCAATTTCAAGACCGATCAGTTTATAAAGACGCATGTCGAGAATGGCTGTTGCCTGCTTTTCCGAAAATTTAAGTTTTGTAGCTGCTTTTTCACTTGCTTTACTTTTGAAACGGATTCCTTCTGTAATACCTTCCACAAGACATTTTTTTACCTGTTCACGGCTCTTGCTTCCACGAAGGATTTCTATAATAAGATCAATTACATCACAGGCTTTGATAAGACCCTCCTGAATCTCACGTTTTTCCTGTTCTTTATCGAGAAGAGTATTATATTTTCTTGTAGTAACTTCAAAAACAAAATCAACATGATGTTCAATGATCTGTTTCAGACTGAGCGTCTCCGGTCTTCCGTCTGCAACTGCAAGCATATTTACGCCAAATGTATCTTCAAGCCGGGTTTTTTTGTACAGCATGTTTGTAAGATTTTCTACATCGGCATCTCGCTTCAGTTCCAGCACGATACGGATTCCCTCTTTTGAAGACTGATTGGAAATATCAACAATGTCTGTTGTTTTCTTTGTTTCAATTAGAGATGCAACATCATTGAGAAATTTTCCGATATTTGCTCCCAGCATTGTATATGGGATTTCCGTGATAACAAGCTGTGTTTTGCCGCCTTTCAGTTTCTCGGTTTCCACACGTCCTCTGATTCGTATTTTGCCGCTTCCTGTCTCGTAAATCTTCCTCAGTTCATCTTTATTTACTACGATACCACCTGTAGGAAAATCCGGACCTTTGATATAGCGCATCAGTCCCTTGACACTGATCTGATCATCTTTCATGTAAGCTTTTACAGCATCTACCACTTCACCAAGATTGTGTGGCGGAATACTGGTAGCCATACCAACAGCAATACCATCTGCACCATTGACAAGGATATTTGGTATCTTTACAGGAAGAACGGAAGGTTCTTTCTCTGTCTCATCAAAGTTAGGAACAAAATCAACAACATTTTTGTCAAGATCCCCGAGAAACACTTCCTGTGTCAGTTTTTCCAGACGCGCTTCTGTATAACGCATAGCAGCAGCACCGTCTCCTTCTATTGAACCAAAGTTTCCATGTCCGTCTACAAGAGTCCGGCCTTTCTTGAAATCCTGGGCCATAACGACAAGGGCATCATAAATTGAACTGTCACCATGCGGATGATATTTACCCATTGTATCCCCTACAATACGGGCACATTTACGATATGGTCTGTCATAACGAATTCCGAGTTCATACATATCATACAGAGTTCTTCTCTGCACAGGCTTAAGTCCGTCTCTTACATCCGGAAGAGCACGGGATATGATAACACTCATCGCATAATCAATATAAGATTTCTGCATCACATCCGCATAATCTGTACGGATAATGTTTTCCTGTTTTGTTTCCATTCGACTCTCCTACTTTAAATGTCAAGTTCAGCATCTTCAGCATGTTCATATATAAATGCCTTACGGGGTGGCACATCGCTTCCCATAAGTATTTCTGTTACATTGGAAGCCAGACGTGCATCTTCAATCTCAATCCTCTTCATCCTTCTTGTCTCAGGATTCAGTGTTGTTTCCCAGAGCTGTTCAGCATCCATTTCACCCAGACCTTTATATCTCTGAAGTGTGAAACTTCCGGGTTTATGTGATTTACGATATTTTTCAAGAGCTTTATCATCATAAAGATATTCTTCTGGACCTTTTTTCGGCATTGCCTTATAAAGAGGCGGCATGGCTATATAAACATGGCCTTCATATATAAGCTCCGGCATAAAGCGGTAAAAAAGTGTCAGAAGCAACGTTGAAATATGTGCGCCATCCACATCGGCATCTGCCATGATAACAATTTTGTCGTAACGAAGTTTGGAAATATCAAAATCATTACCATATCCTTCTGAAAAACCACAGCCAAAAGCATTGATCATAGTCTTGATCTCTGCATTGGCCAGAACTTTATCAATGGTGGCCTTTTCAACATTAAGGATTTTTCCACGGATGGGAAGTATTGCCTGATAATTTCTGTTTCTGGCAGTTTTGGCCGATCCACCGGCAGAATCTCCCTCAACAATAAAAATCTCACAGTGAGAAGGATCTTTCTTTTCACAGTTGGCAAGCTTTCCGTTCGAATCAAAAGAATATTTCTGTTTTGTAAGAAGGTTGGTTTTGGCACGTTCTTCCGTCTTACGTATTTTTGCCGCCTTTTCTGCACAGGAAAGAATCGTCTTCAGTGTTTCCAGATTACGGTCAAAATAAAGAACCAACTGTTCGCCAAGGACTTTACCTGTAGCTTTAGCAGCATCCTGATTATCAAGCTTTGTCTTTGTCTGTCCTTCAAATCTCGGCGCAGGATGCTTAATAGACACAACTGCGGTCATTCCATTACGAATATCTGCGCCTGTAAAATTGGCATCTTTATCCTTAAGTACACCAATCTCTCTGGCATAGGTATTCATTACTGTAGTAAAGGTTGTCTTAAAACCAGTGAGATGTGTTCCGCCTTCTGCGTTATAGATATTATTACAGAAACCAAGTACGTTTTCCCTGAAATCATTGGTGTACTGGAAAGCAACTTCCACGTGGATCCCCTCTGATTCACCTTTCAGATAGACTGGTTCATGAAGAGCTTCCGTATTATGGTTCAGGTCGCGGATATATCCTACAATTCCTTCCGGTTCATGATATTCAAGTTTTTCTGTTTCTTCCCCTCTTCTGTCCTCAAACTGAATCGTCAGGGCAGGATTCAGATAAGCAGTTTCATGCAGACGGCTTTTGACTTCTGTCGCAGAGAATCTTGTTTTTTCAAAAATTTCCGGATCCGGAAGAAAATTGATGCAGGTTCCTGTTTCCTTCGTTCTGCCAATCTTCGGAAGAAGTCCCTCTTCCAGCTCAATTGTCGGAATACCACGTTCATAATGATCGTGATGTATATATCCATCTCTGCTGACCTTTATGTCAAGATATGTGGACAGGGCATTTACAACAGATGAACCCACTCCGTGAAGCCCACCACTTGTTTTGTATGCAGAATTGTCAAATTTACCTCCGGCATGTAGAGTTGTAAACACCAGTCGCTCTGCAGACATTCCTTTTTCGTGCATATCCACCGGGATACCACGACCATTATCAGTTACTGTGCAGGATCCATCACGCTCCAACACAACCTGGATCAGTGTGCAGTATCCGGCAAGGTGCTCATCGACCGCATTATCAACGATCTCATAGATCAGATGATTCAGTCCTTTTCTTGATACACTTCCAATGTACATACCAGGACGCTTTCTTACTGCTTCAAGACCTTCCAGCACCGATATACTTCCGGCATCATAGTTTTCCTTTTTTGCCATGAATGATCGATTCCTTTCTTTTTCTTCTTCAAACATTTGTTCCTAATAATACCCTATTTTTACTATGTAATGCAAGTATCATATTGTAAAAATAAAGTATTATGTATAAACAGCGAAAAAAAATAACCAGAAACTAAGTTCTGGTTATCTGAATGAAATATAGCAGCCAGTACGGGAATCGAACCCGTGTTTTCGCCGTGAGAGGGCGACGTCTTAACCCCTTGACCAACTGGCCTTGCGTCAACCGACTTGCTTAGTATATATCAGCTCATCGGAAAATGCAAGTGTTTTTTTGAATTTTTTTAATTTTTTAAAAAACACGTATTTTTGACGTTTATCATCCAAGATCAATCTTAAGATCTCCTGCTTTTATAATACCCTTTTTGCGGAAAATCTTGCCAATAATCCATGTGATCAGAAGTGGCAGGACAAAACAGATCATAATCATTCCAATCCACTGAAAAGCACCTGCTTTATATTCTTCCGGCAGCTGTGCCCAGCCTGTGATCACACCGATCGGACCTACCAGCCCGGAAGTTCCCATTCCAGAAGAAATTGCAGGTCCATTATTTCTCAGCTGAAATACACAGGTAGCAAGAGGACCTGTGATTGCGGAAGTAATCACAGGTGGAAGCCAGAGAACAGGTTTCTTCATCAGATTTGGCACCTGAAGCATAGAAGTACCAAGTCCCTGGGCTACCAAACCGCCCACACCGTTATCCGGAAAACTTAAGATTGCAAACCCAAGCATATGCGCACAGCATCCTGCTGTTGCCGCTCCCCCGGCAAGTGCAAGACCGTTCCAGATTTCCATGGTCACTGTTCCGTCAGCTATTCCGGCAATAACTGCTCCGCCACTGATACCAATAGCCGCACAGATCGCTGCGGAACTGATTGGAAGTGTCAGGACGATTCCGACTACAACAGATACAATAATCCCCATCCAGAATGGGCGAAGATCTGTTGCCCAGCCAATAAATGTTCCAAGGCCATCACAGACACTCTTACATACAGGTGCAAGAAGCATGGCAAGCACAACACCAACAATAACTGTAACAGCAGGTGTGACTATGATATCAATCTTTGTTTCCTTGGAAACAAGCTTGCCTATCTCACATGTGATAACTGCTACAAAAAACACTGCAAGCGGTCCGCCGGAGCCACCAATGGCATTACATGCAGCTCCTACGGCGCATAGTGAATACATAACTAGCGGTGGTGCCTGAAGTGCATACCCGATAGCCAGCGCCATAGCAGCTCCTGTTACACTTGTCGCATAACTACCAATTTCCAGCAGCTTTTCGGATATATAACTTCCAGGCATGATATTCTGCCCGATGGTGTTGATGATAGTACCGATCAGGAGCGAAGCAAAAAGGCCCAAAGCCATAGAACCCATCGCATCAATTCCATATCTTTTAAATGATATGATCACATTTTTTCTTTTCAGAAAACCTTCTTTCTTTTCTGACATAATAATCTCCCCTCAAATTACTGCTGATACAGGATCAGTTCTCCGGATCAGCAACCGGCTCAGCCGGTATAAAAACTCTGGATTGAGTTTTCTGTTCTTTTTTCTTTTTTGCTCGTTCAAGAGCTTCCGCACAGAATTCCATCTGTGAATTAACAAGAACTTTACCACGTTTATCCTGTTTCTGATAGGTACTATCCGGCTGAAGAATGTGTGCCTTCACATTATCACGGAACTCAAGATCAAGGACATGCATGATTTCTTTTTTGATGTATTCATTTTCCACCGGAAAAACGATTTCAACACGTCTGTCCA
Organism: Blautia sp. HCP28S3_G10; assembly: GCF_052065235.1. Classification (NCBI taxonomy): domain Bacteria; kingdom Bacillati; phylum Bacillota; class Clostridia; order Lachnospirales; family Lachnospiraceae; genus Blautia; species Blautia sp. HCP28S3_G10. The sequence continues at coordinate 247,062 of NZ_JBQHUL010000001.1, forward strand.
GGTTTCTCGGCATCCAGTCAGCACTTCCCATATAGATTTCTTCTGCCCCGCCGTTCTGGAAATAAAAGATACGGCTGTGTTCCAGAAATTCACCTACAATGGATCGGACATGGATATTTTCACTGATACCTGGAATTCCTGTTTTCAGACAGCAGATTCCACGAACCAGAAGGTCTATCTGAACGCCACAGGAAGATGCATAGTAAAGAGCTGCCATAACTGCCGGATCACAAAGTGAATTCATTTTTGCAATGATATGTGCGGGAATGCCTGTTTTTGCATGTTCCGCTTCTCTTTCAATAAGTTTCAGGAAACGGTCCTTCATCCAGATCGGAGCAACGATCAGACGATTCCAGCGTTTTGGCTCTGAATAACCGGAAAGCATGTTAAATACAGCAGTCGCATCTTCACCAAAATGTTCATCACATGTAAAAATACCACAGTCAGTGTATAATTTGGCTGTAGAATCATTATAGTTTCCGGTTGCAAGATGCACATATCTCCGGATACCTGTTTCTTCTCTTCTGACAACAAGGGTAATCTTGCTGTGTGTTTTGAGTCCAACAAGGCCATAAATTACATGGCATCCTGCTTTTTCAAGCATTTTGGCCCAGACAATATTATTTTCTTCATCAAAACGCGCTTTCAGCTCCACCAGAACAGAAACCTGTTTGCCATTCTCCGCAGCCTGTGCAAGAGCTGCAATAATAGGCGAATGCCCGCTGACACGATACAGTGTCTGTTTGATTGCCAGAACATCCGGATCTTTTGCAGCCTGACGTACAAAGTCAACAACCGGATCAAAACTCATATATGGATGATGAAGGAACACATCGCCTTCACGGATTACCTGGAAAATATCTTTGTCATTCTGAAATTCCGGAACAGGAGCCGGTGTATATTTTGGACTTTTGTACTGTTCAAATCCCTCCAGGCTATACACCTTCATAAGCATGGTGAGATCCAGCGGTCCCGAAATACTGTAGATATCATCATTTTTGATCTCAAATTCTTTTTTCAGAATATCAAGGAGACGTGTATCCATCTTCTCTTCTGCTTCAAGACGGATAACTTCACCCCACTGACGTTTTTTCAGCTGTCTCTGAATTTCCACAAGCAGATCTTCTGCCTCATCTTCATCAATAGTCAGATCCGCATTCCGCATGATTCTGTAAGGATGTGCACACACAACATCATTACTGAGAAAAAGTTTTCCAATATTACGTTCTATAATTTCTTCCAGAAGGATAACAGTCCTCTCACCTTTAACTTTGGACGGAATTTCAATGATTCTCGGAAGTACAGAAGGTACCTGAACAGTTGCAAATTCCAGTTCATTTGTATGCTTCTTACCATTTTTGTTATTCTTTTTGGCAATCAGAGCTCCAATGTTCAGAGTTTTATTTCTGATCAATGGAAATGGTCTGGAAGAATCCATTGCCATAGGTGTCAGAACAGGATAAACATTATCTTCAAAATAACGGTCAACAAACTGTTTTTGTTTTTCTGTAAGATTCTCATGTTCTGCCACAAGATGCAAACCGGCTTTTTCCAGAGCAGGAAGAACTGAACGGTTAAATGTGTTATACTGCACACGGACAAGTTCATGGGTCTGTGTACTGATCTCTTTCAGCTGAGCTTCGGAGGTCATTCCAGCGATGTCTTTTTTCTTATAACCTGCATGTACCTGATCCTTAAGAGAAGCTACACGCACCATAAAAAATTCATCAAGATTTGAAGACGTAATACTTAAGAATTTCAGACGTTCAAAAAGAGGCAGGGATTTGTCTCTGGCTTCACTCAGCACTCTTTCATCAAATTTCAGCCAGCTGAGCTCTCTGTTTACATAATATTCCGGTTTTTCAAATTTACTCAGATCCATATTCATACTCTCCGTTTCTTTTTCAATACAAGACGAATACCAAATACTTCTTCAAAAAACTCTACTTTATCCTTCAGAAGACCAAGTTCGAGAGAAATATCCTGTGTAGAATCGATAATCAGCTGAAGTTCTCTGTCCTTGAGTACAGCACGCAGTCCCTGCACTTTCTGATAATGACTCCTGTCCATGGCATTTGCCAGACGGAGGATTGCCGTAAGCTTTGCAACCAACAGATAACGTTCTTTGTCAAGGCCCGGTTCTTCATTACAATTACCATAATAAACAAACTCTGTAGTATTATATCTGACAGCACTGGCTATTACACGTCGTTCTTCTGTCGAAAGACCGATAATTTCGGTTGCCATGATGATGCGGTAAGAACATTCGGCAACATCTGCCATACTGATATATTTTCCACAGTCATGAAGCTGGACTGCGATCTGCAGGAGAAGCCGTTCTCTTGCACCCATTCCATGAATCTTTTTCATGCTGTCAAATATTCTGAGAGCAATATCTGTCGTACCCTGAATATGATTTTTGCTGGTGGAATAACGTTTTGCAATATTCCTGGAAGCAACGAGAATATCATTTTCAAAGTTGTGCATACTTTTTATAAAATTCTTTTTCTCGCCATAATCATAAGCAATTCCATCAAGAAGTGAAACACCTGGAACCCATACAGATTCTGCCTGAAAAATCTCCAGAAAACTTTTGCAGATAACCATTGTAGGTACGACCAGGGAAGCATATTCCAGGTCAACATCCATCTCTTCGGCAAGCATCTGTTCTGTTTTATATACTGTTTTTTCGTAGCGGTTTGTAAATTCTTCTGCTGTTATGATATGGTCACTGAGTTCCTCCCTGAAAATAGTATCTGTCAGGAAATCTCCCATAAGGATTACATTCCTGATATCACGATCTTTCAGATAGAGCCGCTGAAAAGCAGTCAGATCATTCCTGATAAATTCCTTGATCAGTTCATCATAATGAGCGGTTGTTTTTTCAAGTTCCTTCAGACGTTCACGGATTCGCATGCTTCCCATCTTAAGACTCTGTGTAGTAACAAGGGCATCCTTGTCAAAAAGAGAAACCTGAAGACTTCCGCCCCCGACATCAAGAATTGCCGTTCCCTTCTGGATGATTTTTTTGAAACCTGTTTCAATAGCTGCAATTGATTTATATCCCAGAAAATGCTGTTCCGCATTGCTCAGTATCTCTACATGGATTCCTGTACGCTGAAAGATCTGTTCCTGAACAATCAGCGGATTAACCATCTCACGAAATGCACTTGTGGCACAGGCACGGTAATCTTTCACACCAAATTCTTTCATAATTTTTGAAAAATCATGAAGAACCGCGCAGATCCTGTCCACCATAGCAGGTTCCAGCCTTCCGGATGAATATGCATCCTTACCGATTTCAAGTCTGCAGCGTACATCATTAAGTTCATGAAAAACTGATTTTTTTGAAAACTCAAAGATTTTCATACTGACTTCATATGAACCGATATCAATTGCCGCAAAAGTAGTCAATGCCATATTTCATACCCCCTTCTGAAGTATATTAATGCTGAACACCCCATTCAGCCATATTACTGTTCTTCTTTACCAAGCAGATGGTCAATAAACTGCTGTGCAGTACGTCCGGTCAGACCACCATGAGAAATTTCCCATTTACCAGCCTCCAGAAGAAGCTGATCTTCCGGCATTTTTATTCCGTGTCTTTCGGCAAGTACTTTGACGATAGTATGGAATTCTTTTCGATCTGGTGCGCCAAAATAAATACGTACACCAAAACGATAAACAAGAGAAAGTTTCTCCTGTACTGTATCTGAAGAATGAAGATCATCGTCATCTCCAACCTCCAGTTTATCTCCGGCTCTTTCACGTACCAGATGGCGACGGTTGCTTGTCGCATAGATCAGAATATTATCCGGTTTTCTTTCGAGTCCGCCTTCGATTACTGCTTTCAGATATTTATATTCAATCTCAAATTCCTCAAAGGAAAGATCGTCCATATAAATAATAAACTTATAATTTCTGTCTTTTATCTGAGCGATAACCTGGTTCAGATCCTGGAACTGATGTTTATATACTTCAATAATCCTCAGTCCTTCATCATAATAACGGTTCAGGATACCTTTGATGCTGGAGGATTTTCCTGTACCGGCATCACCAAACAGAAGACAGTTATTTGCTTTTCTGCCACGCACAAATGCCTCTGTATTTTCGATAAGTTTCTGTTTCGGAATTTCATATCCTACCAGATCCTCAAGACGCACATGGGCAATTCTTGTGATAGGAACAATCTGTGCTTTGCCTTTTTCGTCACGTTCTATACGAAATGCTTTGTGAAGACCAAGTTTTCCAACCCCGAAATCTTTGTAGAACTGCACCATATCTTCCATGAATTCACCGGTATCTTTTGCGATCGCTAGTGTTTTGCTCATCTCACAGATTCGGTCTCTGATACGTTTGTTGAACATTTTTCCCGTATCTTCCGGAATTTCGTAGCTGGTAAGTATTTCACAGCAGGAAGTATGAAAAATATTATCCAGTGTATTCAGGTCAAAATCGTATAATTCTTTGAAAATTGCAAAATCATGCATGGCAAGCTGATTGATACTTCCTTCAATATGTCCGCGTATCTCACTTGCAGTACTGAATGCATTTTCATGATTAACAAGAAGAAGAGTCAGATAATCATGCCACAAATTTCCGGAGAAGCCATAATTTCCTGCGATTTCAATCAGACCATTCACACATTCATAAAATACCGGTTCCATTGCTTTTGCATTTACTGCAGATTCCTCGCAGGCATCCATCAGTGCAGTCATCTTTTCAAGGATATCTCCCTGTTCAAAATTTCTATATAATACACATTCTTTTATTCTGGTCATCTTATTGTTCCTCCTGTTGTCCATAATTTCCAAGTACACGCATCCGATTCGCTTCTGCCTCTAATCCACGCAGAGCATTTTTAACTGCTGAATCTTCAAGATTGCCTTCAAAATCAACGAAAAAGCGGTATTCCCAGGTCTTGCCTGCGATTGGTCGTGATTCAATTTTTGTCATATTCAGTCCATTATAGATGAAATGGGAAAGCATGTTATACAAGGTACCGCTTGTGTGAGGCAGTTCAAAACATACACTGACTTTTGCCGCACTTTTTTCATAGATTGGTTTGGCGCTGACAACAATGAAACGTGTGACATTTTTTTCATTATAGCAGATATTTTCAGCAAGAACAGAAAGACCGTAAAGTTCACCTGCAGCTCTGCTTGCAATTGCCGCATGACTCTTATCCTTTTCCTCATGAACCTTCTTGGCTGCACCTGCTGTATTTTCGGTTTTTGTTATCTTCCAGTCCGGATGCTGTTCAAGATATTTCTTACACTGGGCAAGCGCCTGTGGATGTGAATAAACTGTATCAATATCATCCAATGAAGCTTCCGGAAGACCAAGCAGCACATGTTTCACACGAACACCCTGTTCGCCCACAATATACAGCTGATATTCTGTAAGCAGATCATAAATATCTGTCACAATGCCTTCCGTGGAATTTTCAATAGGGAGCACTGCATAATCTGCCTTTCCGGAAGCAACCTCTTCCATTGCGTCACGGAAAGTTTTTACATGATAACTGTTGATATTTTCCGAGAAATAGGCACGCATGGCCGCATAACTGTAAGCACCCTCTACACCCTGGAATACTACGCTGACCTCCCTGAGAGGCAATGCATCAACCATCTCATAATCGCGTTTTTCCTCCACGCCATTACTTGTCAGGAGCTGATACTGACGTTTACGGCTGATTGCCATAATCTGCTGAAAAAGTTCCTGTACACCGAGTGTATTAAACTCTCCGTGAGCCATATTTTCAAGTACCCTGAGTTTATCCTTTTCTCTCTGAGGATCAAGTACTTTTTTTCCTGTATGTATTTTGTATTCTGCAACGTTTTCGCAGACTTTCATTCGTTTCTCGAAAAGACTCATTATCTCTTTGTCAATTTTGTCAATTTCTTTTCGACATTCCTGTAAATCTATCATCTGCCGGTTTTCCTTTCGTAATTTTTTACACATTCTGTAAGTTCTCCGATAAAAGAAAGAGAACCAAAGGAAAGAATCAGGTCATCTTTTCCTGCAATAGAAAATATTTCTTCTACAGCTTTTTTGATACTTCTGGCAGCCCTGACATGAGAATTACATGGCCGTATGGCATCTGCAAGTTCACCTGCAGGTAATGCTCTGGGATTGTCCGGAGTTTCTATTGTGATGATCTCTTTTGCATATGGACACAGTTTATTTATAATATAAGAATAATCTTTATCTTTAAACACACCCATTATAAAATACATGGTTTTGTTACTGAAGTATTTCCTTACAGAACGTTCCAGCATATCTGCTGCTGCCGGATTATGTGCACCGTCTACAATAAAAAGCGGGCCTCTGTGAATGATCGTGAGACGTCCATCCCACCGGGTCTTTTTTAATCCTTCATACCGCTGCTGGCAGGTAGTTGGGAATCCTCTTTTATCCAGAAGTTTCAGTGCCTCCAGTGCAAGCATTGCATTTTCAGTCTGATATACACCGGCAAGAGAAAGTTCATATACCTGTCCTTCATATCTGAATGTCTGGCCCTCAAAACTTTCTTCCAGTATTTCTGCATTCTGCGGATTTCCAACAACAAGTTCGACACCAAGTGCTTCACAGCGTCTACGTATAACCTGGAGAGCTTCCGGTTTCTGGTCAATCGTTGCCACACTGCAGTCTTTTTTTATGATTCCGGCTTTTTTATCAGCAATTTCTGCCAGAGTATTTCCAAGAAATCCCTGATGCTCCATGCTGATCGGCACAATCACGGCAACTTCTGTATTACGGATGATATTTGTAGCATCCGTACTGCCGCCCATGCCTACTTCCAAAACAACAATATCGCATTTCATGTCTGCGAAAAATAAAAAAGCCACCGCCGTTTCTATTTCAAATGGGGTGGGATGCGGAAGACCTTCTGAGGTCATTTCATCAATGACTGCAGCAACCTCCGTCACATACCCGGCTAACTGTTCTCTGCTGACCGGTTTTCCACAAACTTCCATCTTACCTCTGTAGGAATATACAGATGGTGAAACATATCTGCCTGTCCGGTATCCTGCTTCCTGTAAAGTCGTATAAATATAGGCAATTACAGAGCCCTTTCCATTAGTTCCTGCAACATGAACATATTTAAGCTGATCCTGGGGATTTCCCAGACGATTCATTAATTCCTGAATATTTGTAAGTCCCAGAGTTATAGCATACTTTCCTGCATCCTGTATGTAAGCTCTGCTTTGTTGATAATCCATTGTATCTGCTCCTGATGATTTAGATTTTTACCCTTGACAATATATTTTAGGCATATATTTCTATAAATATATCATTTACGTATGTTTTTTTCAAGACCGGTCAATACTAGATTCAAATAATTTTGAAGGAGAAATGATGGATAATGAAAGAAAAATTTCTTCTCTGCGGATCTGTCGGATGGTGTCTGGAAGTTTTCTGGACAGGTATTCATTCTCTTCTTAACGGACATGCGACAATGATGGGAAAAACTTCTCTTTTGATGTTTCCGATATACGGCTGTGCAGCTTTTATTGAACCTGTTTATCGCAGAATATCATATAGCCCGGCCGTGTTCAGAGGCTGTCTTTATACTGCCGGTTTTTTTACTGCTGAATTTATCAGTGGCTCAGTTCTGAAACATTTCGGTATGTGTCCCTGGGATTACAGTTCTGCTCCGCTTCAGTACAAAGGTATTATTCGTCTGGATTATGCACCTCTCTGGTTTACATCAGGACTTCTTTTTGAAAAAATACTTACGAAATCATCTTGAAAATTTTTCTGGTCTATTATATGATGATGAATAAGAGAATTTTTTAGAATTTTCTATTTTCACAAGGGAGGTACTACATGAGACATTTAATGAGTCCGTTGGATTTATCCGTAGAGGAGCTCAATAAGCTTCTTGATCTTGCCAACGATATTGAGAGAAACCCTGAAAAATATGCACATACCTGTGACGGAAAAAGGCTTGCAACCCTGTTTTATGAACCGAGTACACGAACACGTTTAAGCTTTGAAGCCGCTATGATGAATCTTGGCGGTAAGGTATTAGGTTTTTCCTCAGCTGATTCAAGTTCAGCCAGCAAAGGCGAAAGTGTTGCCGATACCATTCGAGTTACATCCTGCTATGCAGATATCTGTGCGATGCGTCATCCTAAAGAAGGTGCTCCGCTGGTCGCTTCTATGGCATCTTCTATTCCTGTTATCAATGCCGGTGACGGTGGTCATCAGCATCCAACTCAAACCCTCACCGATCTTCTTACTATCCGTTCCCTGAAAGGCAGATTTGACAATCTTACTATCGGTCTGTGCGGCGATCTGAAGTTCGGACGTACGGTTCATTCACTGATTGAAGCACTTGTACGTTATAATAACGTAAAATTTGTTCTTATCTCGCCTGAAGAACTTCGTGTTCCAAGCTATATTCGTGAAGATGTTCTGGAAAAAAATAATATCGAATACAAAGAAGTTGAAAGACTCGAAGATGCACTTCCGGATCTCGACATTCTGTACATGACACGTGTTCAGAAAGAACGTTTCTTCAACGAAGAAGATTATGTCCGTATGAAAGATTTCTATATACTGGACAAACAGAAACTGGAACTTGCCAAAGAAGACATGTACATTCTTCATCCACTTCCACGTGTAAATGAGATTTCTGTAGAAGTTGATTCTGACCCGAGAGCAGCCTACTTCAAGCAGGCTCAATATGGCGTATATGTACGTATGGCTCTGATTCTTACTTTACTGGAGGTGGAAGTATAATGTTAAATGTAGGCGCACTTCATGAAGGATTCGTTCTCGATCATATCAAAGCCGGCAAGGCGATGACAATCTATCATGATCTGAAACTTGACAAACTTGACTGTACAGTTGCTATCATCAAAAATGCACGCAGTAACAAAATGGGTGTAAAAGATATTATTAAAGTAGAATGCCCGATTGAGAATCTGGATCTCGATATTCTTGGTTTTATCGACCATAATATTACTGTAAATATTATTAAAGATGAAAAAATTGTTGAAAAGAGAATCCTGAAACTTCCAAAAAAAATCACAAATGTAATCAGATGTAAAAACCCACGCTGCATTACATCAATTGAACAGGGACTTGATCAGATATTTATTCTTGCAGATCCTGAAAAAGAAGTTTACAGATGCAAATACTGTGAAGAGAAATACAGAGGACATCGTAATAAATAAGAGCAATAAAAAAACGCTGCGTAATGATATGTACCCCTTTTACTGGACATCCAGTGAAAGGGGTATTTTTATGCGTTATACTTACGAATTTAAGAAAAAAGCTGTTGAATTGTATCGCCAAGGAAAATGGATTGATGCACCCAATGATATAATAAATCTAAAAAATTTTCATGACATGATTGTCAGATGGCATCATTTGGAAGAA